>JBJEWA010000058.1:0-3047 GCA_051884805.1 Kiritimatiellia bacterium
CGACGAGCGACGCCTTCCCCGCGAGGAGCGGACGGTGCGCGAAGTCAAGCGCCTCGGCGGCACCGGTGCCGAACGTGACGCAGCAGACGACTGCCAGAAGCAGGGGACGCGGGGAAGCCGCCCTGGCCAGTCCTGCCAACCCTGATGTCGGTTTCGCCTTCATACCTGCATTATACCACGATTGCCCTACTGCCGTCTGCGCCAACAATCGCTGGAGTTCACCCATTCCTGAGCCTTCAGGCATAAGTGTGATCCAGATTTGCCCCTTGTTTCGGCGAAAAGCGTTGTGAATATGGCGCGCACCAGCGCGCAATGTTTGCAACGCGTGTAGAGTTGCGAACAGTCGGCCGCCCGTGTTACCTTGCTCGACTGGCGCATAAGTTCATTTGACCTCAGTATTTGCTGGTTCGTCGCATTCTGGCCTCTCGCGCCTTCTTCTGCAAGTCGGGCCGATTGAAAGCATAGAAGGAAGGCGAATGATTCAGTTTTCGTCTGTCATGGGAAACTCTTCGTCAATCTCCTGCGGCAAAGAAGAGAGCTGCATCTTCTTCCCCGGCCATTTCTCAAAGTATTCGCGCCACTTATCATTCCCGTGATCGCAATATATTACCAATCCTTCTGCCGGTACGCCGCAAAATACAGATGAAACGTCGTCAATCAGTGGAGGCATCCCTCTAAAAACAACCCTTTTCAATCGGGTGCACATATAAAAAGTGTACCCTCCCATCCGTTCCACTGTTGACGGAATTTCTATATGCTCCATCATAGAACATCCCAAGAATGCGCCTTGGCCAATGCTTTTTATGCCGTCAGGGAGAGTAACGCTCACGAGGCTTCCGCACATGGAAAATGCATATCCACCGATTTCGGACAACCCCCTGTGAAAGGTCACTGTCCTCAGCCCTACACATGACTGAAACGCAGATTGTCCTATGCATTTTACATTGCCAGGAACATCCAGTTCAACAATCTTTTTGCACCCCGCGAACGTCACGAATTTTACGTCTGTTATCAAAGGCGGAATCTTGATATGCCTAAGGGCCGAGCAATTGTGGAAGGCGCCTCTTCCTATGTTTGTTATAGAATCCGGCAGGTCTATCAATTCCAATCTGTCACAAAGACAGAATGCATCATCACCTATATCTTGGACATCATCATGCAGCACAACGCTTCTTATGTCTCTTCGATAGGCAAATGACTTTGCCGAAACACTTTTAACGTTGTGCGACAAAACAACATCACCCAATCCATGACGATCCTGACCTTCATCCTCAAACTCTACAACCCATGCTGCCGCAGAAATTTGCAACGCCCCCAAATGAACCAACGCAACCTGAAGAAATCCTAACCGCTCAATAACTCGGTGCCACGTCATACATACCTCCATGATGCGTCATTCCTCTTTCTTCCATACCCACGTCCGCCCATCAAAACTAATGTTCCGCCATTCCGGCGAGTTGTTAAACCAATTCGACGTCGCTGCATTGGCAAAGGCGCCGGATTCGGTCATATAATCAAACTCGCAGTCTCTCTGGATTTCCAAGATCTTCTGACGAACTTCTTCGTATGTGTACAAGCCTGCCTGCCAAGCTGCTTCCAGATTGGAATATGCGAACTCCAATGCCGCTGCCATCGTTCCAATCGCGTGTTGGGCATGACCTCTTTCATGAGCCAAGATCCCCTCATAAACCCATGCTCCTTCAATTGTCGCATCCGAATCTGTTTTTCGATGTTCAACATATGCGACCTCTGTCCCCGCTGCAACCGAAGACGATGTAACTGCCGACATGGAAATCGTTATCCCCACAAGAAATTTTACGCTTATTGTCCGTGTCAGCAAATGAAGCTCCGCCTCAATCTGTGTATCACAGTGACCTGGTTTCGATCCTCCTCTTGCAATCTGAATATCAAAAACCCCTAACACGCGCGAATTCCGATTATGGGAATCATAGACGCCAAAGCTCAAAGCCCCCATGACATCAACGCATTTGCCAACTTCATTCCCGCAATACGCCAGCCGGTTCCAGCCGTCGGGGTAGCCGAGGGGATCCGCCGTCTGCCACCTGGCGAGGTCCGCGCGGTAGTTGCGTAAGAGGAACACGCGGCCGAGTCCCTCCACGTGCGGCTTGCCGGTGAAGAAAGTGCCTGATGCAGGGTGCTTGGCCCCTGGTGCGGGGGAGCCGGTGCACGGCGCGGGTTCGCCGAAGGCCGTCAAGGCCGCCGCCGTATATTTGCGGCCTTTCTTCACACCGACCGTGGTGCCGAGGACGTCGTTGAAGTAGGTCGTGCCCTTCGACGAGGCGACGGGGTTTCCTCCTCCAATGTGCGGCTCGTTCACGAAGCGCTCGTCGCCGCGCCGCACGAGTGCGAGGCCGTCCCAGCCGAACTCCTCCGCCCGACCGTCGCCGTAGTCCGCGCGCGCGAGCTGCCCGTCGGCGTGGTAGTCGTACTTGTAAGTTCTCTTGCCCTCCGTCACGGCAAGCACCTTGTCGAGGTAGCCGTAGCGGCAAGTCCTGTTCCCCTCGCGGACGAGACGACCCGCCGCGTCGTAGGCGTACCTTGTCGTCACGCCGTCCGTCGTCGACGAGACGAGCTGGTTCGCGCCATCGAACGCGAAGGTGGTCGTCCTGCCGCGCACGGTCTTCTTCACCATGTTCCCCGCCCTGTCGTAGGCGTAGCGCTCGACGTCCGCGCCGTTCTCCTTCACCGCCAGCAGCTGGCCGCGCCCGTCGTACTCGTACGTCTGCCGGACGCCGTTCGCTGTGCGGGCGACGAGGCGTCCCGACTTCGCGTACTCGTACTCGACCGCCGCGTCAGGCCTCTCCTTGCCTCCAAGGTACTTGCCCGCCAGCTGGCCGTATTTCGTGTAGGCGAAGTCGATGGGCGTGCCGTCCACCGTCTGCCGCGCGACGCGTCCTCCCGCGTCATAGCGGTACCTGACGGAGACGCCGAAGGAGGCGATCTCGGCAAGCCGCCCGTACCGGTCGTAGCCGCGGCGCTCCTCCGTCGTCTCGCCGACCGGCGTGCGCACCTTCAGCGACGTGCGC
>JBJEWA010000059.1:0-3046 GCA_051884805.1 Kiritimatiellia bacterium
ATTCCGGCGTGCTTGAAAGCGCATCGGATGTGACGGTGGAAATAACCGGCGGCAACTTCAACATGGTCATCAACCCGTATCCCACGCCGATTGATCTCAACGACGCTTCCACGGTGGAATTTACCAACCTCACGAGCGGCGAGGATGACACGCAGTCGGACCGTATTCTGGTCTGGAATCCCGTGACCTCTGGCTACACCACCTTCTTCAACTATAATGCCGTGGGTGACGAGGAGAGCTGGGGTTGGTGGGACAACACCTTTGAGGTCGATCCTGTTCTTCCCGCCGGCACGGCGTTCTGGTACAGGGCGAAAGCGGGCAGCGGCAAGAAGATTACCTTCAAAAAGACTTACTAACTTATTTTGTGTGCGGTGCATGGTGTGCCGTGCCTAAAACCACAACATTCCTCCTGCGCCCTCCAAGGCGGAGGGGGAATAAAAGGAAAACAAAAATGAAGAAACTACTAATTGCGCTGGCGACAGTCGCGTTGGCGGCTGGTGTTCAAGCGGCGTCGTTCACTTGGAAGACTGGGAACTATACGCAGTTCCACAACGCCGATGGCTCCGCCGTCACGACGGCCGACGGGTATACTGCGGCCATGAATGGCGGCAACATCGTCCTCGTGCTGCTGGCGAACGGAACCTACGATGGCGCCATGACGGTGCTCACCGGCAACAGTGGCGATACGGCATCGTTCAAGACAACCGGTACGGCGGCGGCAAAATACGGTCTCAGTACGAACTTCATGTTTACGTATGATGACGAAGATACCTCCAGCAATATCCTCAACAACGGCGATGTGCTGGGCGTGATGTATCAGGACAGCAACGGCGATTTGTCCAAGCTGTTCTATGTCGACGCCGACGGCAACAAGCTGGGCGACATTGAGGCCACCTACACCATCAGCGGTCTGACGGACAACACTTGGCAAGGTTCGACCTTCACCTTCACGGACGCCGGCACCTCCGCCGCGCCGAACTACTTCTCGGTGGCAGCCTCCGCCGTCCCCGAGCCGACCTCGGGCCTCCTGCTTCTCTTCGGCATGGCGGGCCTCGCCCTCAAGCGCAAACGCGCGTAAACGAGCCGAACGACAAGACGACAAGGACGCCGCACTCGAAAGAGCGCGGCGTCCTTGTCATTGATGCTATGATTGCTGTTTCCATCATGCTCCCAACGCGGCGAGCGGCACGGAGTCATGAAGCAGGTGCCGTCGCTTGCGGATCTCGACGCGCTGCCGTCTAAGACCGCCTGCCCGGACGCATTCCTGCGGGTTGCCGAGGACGCCAAGGCGCTTGGCATTCAGCCTATGCGCCGCGTCACCTACCGCCAAGCCTGCCGCGAGGGCTGGGCGCCGGCGCCGACGAACGACGTCCAGCGCGCCATCTGGGAGAAGGTCCACGCCGTTCCCGACAAGCCAATAACGATAGAGTTCGATCCGAAGAAGGATAAGTAAGGCGCCCTGGACAGTTTATCAGAGCCCCATTCGCCGGCAGAAATCCGAAGGCCGCATGATTTCCAGCCCGCGAAATCCGTCAAGGGAGAGCAAATCCCCGTCGCCACTGCAAATCACCTTCGCGTTCCCGCCAAGGGCGCAGGCGAGGATAGCGTCGTCATCGGGGTCGCGGCAGACCGCCCCTCCAAGCCCAGCCGGACGCACCGTCGTCAACTTGCTTTCGAGAATTGCCAATGGACGCCGGTAGTTCACGGACGGGAACTGCTCATGTAGCCTTTGCGCAACTTCGCGATATTCGGCCAGGACCTCTCTCGACGCCACCAGCTCGATCCGCTTTGCGAACGCGGCGCGGACTATCCGCAGCGGAGCGCCGCCGAAGAAGATGGCGCTCATGACGACGTTCGTGTCGAGGACCGCCCTCACCGCCGCGCTCTCCGCGTCCTCCGCGCTTCTCTGACCTCGGCAATGGCATTGGAGATGTCCACCGGCGTCATTCCGGCGTCCTTTGCCTGTCGGCGGGCTTCCTGAAAAGCGTCCTCGAACTGGGCGGCAAGCTCTTCGTCCGCAGGGGCTTTCAGGGGCTGCATGATAATCGCGCCCTTATATGCGAGGACGGTGAAGGACGTGCCGCTTCCCCACCCGTATTTCCGCCGCAACGCCTCCGGCAGGACGACTTGCCCCTTTGAAGACATTTTCGTGGTCATTACGTTTGCCATGCCAATCCTTTCTTACCAGTAAGACTGGGCGCATTGTATCATGACCCGTGCCGGCGAGTCAAGTGCCGTCTGGGGAATGCTTATCCCGGAAAATCCGGGTGAAACTGACGCCCGCCTTGACAGGAAGAAGTCAAGTATCTTATAATACATACGAATGCAAAACAACTTCAGAATGAAAGCGAAATGTATGGGACAAGCATTGCTGCAAGTAAGGATCGACCGAGATCTCAAAGAGCAGACCGCCGCCATATATGACGCAATAGGCATTGACCTGCCTACGGCGATAAGGATGTTTTTCAAAAGGACCGTCATGGTTGGCGGCCTGCCTTTTGAAGGGAGGCTGATTGTGCGCGACAACGCGGCGCGGGAAGCCTTTGCCTCGATGCGCCGGAAAGTCGAAGCGGCGCAATCTGAAGAGCCGACGCTCGATGAGATCAACGAATACATCTCATCCGTCCGCCGGAGCAGAAAACCGGACGAAACCGCGGCGCGGCGGCAAGCATGATAAAAGCCGTCATTGATACGAATGTCCTTGTGTCGGCCTTTTGGACGCCGAACCGGCAATCGCCCACCGTGCGGATTGCCGATGCCATAACCAAGGACTTGTTTGTTCCGCTCTATTCGCCGCCGATGATTGCGGAGTATCGCGAGGTCTTGTCCCGCTCCAGGTTCGGGTTCTCCGAGAACGAAGTGCACAACCTCGTCGATCACATCGTCACGCATGGCGAACCGGCCGAATCCGCCGCCCATTTCCCCGACCCCGACGACAAGGTGTTCTTTTGCACGGTCTTGGCCGCAAGCGCAGACGATCCGCTTCTGGTTACCGGCAACGCGAAACACTATCCGCCGGCCGATTTTGTGGTCAGCCCCGCCGAGT
>JBJEWA010000060.1:0-13477 GCA_051884805.1 Kiritimatiellia bacterium
AGCGGCCTTCACCGACCTACCGCCGCCACTGCCCACTTACTTCTTCAATCGACACATGACCTTATGCCGATCCTATCGGCGGAGGCCGACGGGACAGCCCTTATTCCTGACAGGACGGGCAATACCAGCTCGTACGACCTCCGAGAACGACCTTCGCGACCTTGGCGCCGCAGGCCGGACACGCGGGCTGTCCGTAAATCTTGAGTTCCTGGACGAACCGTCCCTCCGCACCGTCCACGCTCTTGAAATCATGAACCGTGGTTCCGCCCCTTTCGATGGCGCGCGCAAGGATGCGCTTGGCTTCGCGCGCCAGCGCATCGCACTGGGCGTGCGTCAGGCTGGCGGCCTTGCGCTGAGGGCGGATGCCGCAGGCGAAAAGCGTCTCCGCGGCATAGATGTTGCCGATGCCCGTCACGACGGCATTGTCCATCAGCAGTTCCTTGACGGACTTCCGGCGTCCCCGCGACGCCCGGTACAGTACGTCGCCGGTAAAGGCCTCGGTAAGCGGCTCGACGCCCATGCCGGCCAGGCTCTCCGGCCAGCCGTCGGCTCCGCACGCCTGCACCTCAAGGCTGCCGAACCGCCGCGGATCGTTGAAGCGGAGGACGCGCCCGTCGTCAAGCGCCATCTCCACGTGGTCATGCTTGCGCCGCGCCTGCGCCCTGTCCTCCACGCGCACGGTACCGCTCATGCCGAAATGGAATACCAGCGTCCGTCCGTCGTCCAGATCGGCAACCGCATAGCGGGCCCGGCGACGGCACCCGGTGATGGTGCGGCCCTCGAGCTTCGCCCGGCAGAGCGGGGCGAGCGGAGTACGCAGCTTCGACGCGAAAATCTCGACTTTGGCGATCTTCCGTCCCCTTACCGCGCGTCCCAACGCGCGCGCGACCGTCTCGGCTTCAGGCAGTTCAGGCATCTTGCAGACTCCATTTGATCATAATTGCACGACTTCGTATCCGGCTTCAAGCGCCAGCTGCCGGTCATCGGCATAGTCCTTGCCCGGCGTGGTCAGGAGCGGCCCCTGGATTCCCGCGTCAATGCCGACCGCGATCGCCGCCGCCGCCTGTTCGTCCGTCAGCCGGCGCCGTCCGCCCGCAAAGCGCAGCGGCGTGCGCGGATTGACGAGGCGGAGAATGGCGATGGCATCGAGAATCCGGCCGAAGTCAAGGAACGGACGCGTCCCGAGCGGCGTTCCCTCGATCGGATCGAGAATGTTCACCGGGATCGAATCCGGCGCGATCTCCTTCAGCGCAAACGCGAACTCGACCAGCTGCGCGTCCGTCTCACCCATGCCGATGATGCCGCCCGAGCAGACCTCAAGCCCCAGCCTGCGAGCCGCCCGGATCGTCGCCAGCTTCTCCGCCGTCGTGTGCGTGGTGCAGAGCGTCCCGAAATGCGACGGCGCCGTCTCAAGGTTGCAATGGATCCGCTGGAGACCGGCGGCCTTCAGCCTGGCGAGCGCCGGTTCGTCCAGCAGGCCAAGCGAGGCGCAGAGGCGGATTTTCCCCGAGGCGGCGCGCATGGCCCTGAGCGCCGAGCAGATTTCCTCGATCTGGACCGGGGTCTGTCCCCGGCCGGAGGTCACGATCGCGATTCGGCCGACGCCGTTCGCCGCCGCCGCCTTCGCCGCATCGGCGCACGCCTGCGCACCGATCCAGCCGAACGCCTGGCATCCCGTCTCATAGTGCGCGGACTGCGCACACCACTTGCAGTCCTCTCCGCACCGTCCGCACCGGGCGTTGACAATGGCGCAGAAATCGAAGACGCGCGGCTTGAAATGCGCAGTCACCGCCCGCGCCGCCGCCCGCAGGGCCGACGGGTCTTTCGCGGCCAGCAGGCGCAACGCCTCCTCGGACAAGATTTCGCCGCCGCCGACAATCCGCCCGGCCACGGACTGAAAATCGGTCTTGCTCATCTCGCGCCACCCTTTCGCACATACGCATCGGCAATCGCCGCCGCCGCCGCCGCGAGCACGGATTCCGAATGCGCACACATCACCGTCGCGCGCAACCGCGCCGCCCCGCGCGCAACCGTCGGATAACGGATGGCCGGAATCAGGAATCCGCTCGCCTCGACTTCGGCCGCGACGGCCATGGCCAGCCGCTCGTCCCCGACCGGAATCGGGACAATGGCGCTCTCGGTGCGGACTGCGATGCCACGTGCGCCGAGTTCGCGCACGAAGAACGCCACGGCCGACCGAAGCCTGGACACGCGTTCCGGTTCGGCCTCAAGCACCGTCAGCGCGGCATCGGCGGCGGCGGCGGACGCAGCCGACGGCGCCGTCGAGAAGACGAACGACCGCGAACGGCTCGTCAGGAAGTCGATCAGCGTCCGGCTGCCGCACACATATCCGCCCTCCGCGCCAAGCGCCTTCGAGAGCGTGCCCAGCGCGATGTCGGGATGTCCGCAGCCGAAGTGCTCGACCAGGCCGCGGCCGGTCGCCCCCAGTACGCCCGTCGCATGCGCCTCGTCGATCATCGAGAACGCGTCATACCGGCGGCACAGCGCGAGAAAGCGCGGCAGGTCCAGGAGGTCGCCGTCCATCGAGAAGACGGCATCACTCACCGCCAGCCGCCGGCGGTGTTCGCGCGCGGACGCGAGCTTGCGCGCGAGGTCGTCCAGGTCGTTGTGCCGGTAGACGAGGACGTCTGCGCCCGAAAGGCGGCAGCCGTCGATGATCGAGGCATGGTTCAATTCGTCGGACAGGACCGCGTCCCCCTTGCCGACGAGCGCGGCAATCGTGCCGACGTTGGCCATGTATCCCGTCGCCCACACGCGCGCCGCCTCCATGCCCTTGAACGCGGCAAGGTGCGTCTCCAGGGCGACGTGCGGCGGCTGCGTGCCGGTCGTCAGGCGGGAGCCGCCGCTGCCCGCGCCCCATTGCGCCGCCGCCGCGGCCGCCGCCCGCGTGACGCGCGGGTCCCGCGCAAGATCGAGATAGTCGTTGGACGAAAGGACGACGAGCGAGCGTCCGTCGACCGACGCCGTCGGCCCCGTCGCCGAAGCGAGCGTCCGGCAGCGTCGGTCAAGGCCGGCCGCGCGGATGCCCGCAAGTTCGGCGGCAAGTCCCTCCCAGCGGCATTCGTGCATCGCCGTTTCCAGCACCGGCACGTCGTCAACCAGGACCGGCGTCTTCTCCAGGTAGCGGACGGTTGCCGCCACGGCGTCATGCGGGCCACGGTAGAGAAAGATCCGCCCGCCGTTCGGGTCGCCCGGCGCCTTCACCTTCGTGAGCCGGCAGTAGCCGAGCGTCGGCGTCGCCACGTAGCCCGTCACGTAGTCGGGATCGTCCGACACGCAGATCTCGCCGACGATCCCCGGAGCCGACTGGACCTTCGTCGCCAGCACGATCGCCTCCGCGTAGTGGTTCTTACCGGAGGCCGTTCCCTTCGCGGACGAGTCGGCGTCGTCCATGTAGGTCGCCCGCACGCCGCGCGCCGGATCCGGGTCCAGCCGCTCCAGCGTGTCCGCATCCAGGAGCATCGCGCCGCGCAAGTCGTGCGTTTCCGAAAAGCGGGCGAAGATCTCGTCCGCGCGCACGATGCCGGCAGAGCGCAGGAGCGTCGCCGCCAGTTCGCGTCCCGCCGCCGCCGTCGCGCACGGATAGGTGGTCACCGGCAGCGACCTGAGGCGACGGAGCTCGCCTACGGACTCGACCTTCACGTTGACGAAGTCCGGGCGGCCCTTGGGATGGGACAAGGCGCGCTCGACGAGCGCAGACACCGTTTTCGGCACGGCCGCACACGGCACGATCTTCTCCGCCCCGGAGACGTGCTTGCCCGCCGCCGAGGCGCGCATCTTGACGGAGAGCTGCCGGACATCACTCATGGAAATCCCCCGCCTGCTCCGGCCCGGCCGGCGCGGCCGCCAGATCGACCAGCGCCGCGCCGATGCGCGCGACCGTCTCCCCATCCGACACGAGCGGCGGCATCGCATAGATGAAGTTGGCAAACGGACGCAGCCAGACGCCGTGTTCGTCGATGACGCGATCGATGTCGGCCCGCGCCGGCAGGCGCTCGACCTCGATGACACCGGCGGCGCCGAGGACGCGGACGTCGCGCACGTTCGGCAGCCCGCGCGCAGGCGCGAGCGCCGTCCTGAGCCCGGCTTCAATCCGCCTGACGTTCGCCGCGTAGTCCGAAGCGGCGAACAGTTCGAGCGAGGCGCAGGCCGCCGCGCAGGCAATCGGGTTCGCCATGTAGGTGGGACCGTGCATGAACGCGCTGATCGCCCCGTTGGAAATGGTGTCCGCCACGCGCGCGTTCACCAGCGTCGCCGCGAGCGTCACATGGCCGCCCGTCAGCGCCTTGCCGACCGTCATCACATCCGGCACGACGCCCGCGCGCGAGTGCGCCCAGCAAGGCCCCGTCCGGAAGAAGCCGGCGGCGATCTCGTCGAAGACCAGCACGAAATCGTGCGCGTCGCAGAGGCGGCGCAGCGCCGCGAGATAGCGCGGGTCGTAGAAGTTCATGGCGTTCGCGGCCTGGAAGACCGGCTCGCAGACAATGCCGGCGAGTTCGTCCCGGTGCCTGTCGCAGAGCCGTTCCAGCGCGGCAAGCTCCTCCGCCAGACGAGCCGCGTCCGCCTGCGGCTCCCGCGCAACCCCCGTCCCCGCCAGCTCGACGGACGGCTTCTCGGCGAAGTAATGCCGCGGCATCATGCCCTTGAACAGGACGTGCATGCCGTCGGGATCCGAGAGCGCCATCGCACAGGCGGTGTCCCCGTGATAGCCGCCCTTGAGCGCGAGCATCCGGCACCGGCCGGGGCGACCCTTCGCCTGCTGGTACTGAATCGCCATCTTTACCGCGACTTCGACCGAAATCGAGCCCGAGTCGGCGAAGAAGACGCGGTCAAGCCCCGGCGGAGCGATCTGCGCGAGACGCTCCGCCAGCTCGACCGCCGGGGCGTGCGTAAGCCCGCCGAACATGACGTGCGACAGGCGGCCGGACTGCCGGCGCATGGCCTCCACGATGTTCGGATGGCTATGCCCGTGCGCCACGCACCACCAGCTCGACACGGCGTCGATCAGGCTCCTGCCGTCGGCAAGGCGCAGCGTCACCCCCGATGCGGACGCGACCTCGCGCACCGGCGGCGGATTCCGCAGCGAGGCGTACGGATGCCAGACGTGCGTACGGTCATACTCAAGCCGTGTCATGCGAAGAGTTCCGAGAAGTCGACGTCTGGAAGCTTGCCCGGTTCGACCCTGGGCACGGTCACGACCACCGGGGGATAGCCGAGCCGCGCGAGCTGACGGCGAACCGTGGCAACCGTGTCGGCGTCGATCGTCGCGTCGGCGCCGGGATGATGATTGTGGACGACGCCGGCGACGCGCATGCCGCGGGCCTTGGCAGCCTCCAGCGAGAGGAGCGTGTGGTTGATCGCGCCCAGCCGTCCGCAGGTGACGAGCACGAGCGGCCAGCCTTCGCGCGCGGCCAGGTCGACGGAAAGGAGGTCCGCAGTGAGCGGGACGTCCAGCCCGCCGGCCGACTCGACCAGCACGACGCGATGGCGCGCCGCGCACGTCTTCACGGCGGCCGCGATCTTCTCCACGTCGACAACGCGCCCCTCCAGCCGGGCCGCGAGCTCGGGCGAGGACGGGAACTTGAAGATTTGCGGCGCGGTCAGGCCCTCAGCATCCTCGCGGCAACCGGCCAGGCCGCAAAGCGCACGATGCGCCTCGATGTCCTCGGAACGCCCGACGTTCCCCGTCTGCACCATCTTGACGGTCAGCGCATCCACGCCGCGCGCGAGGAGAAACCGCGCCATGAGCCCGGTCACGACCGTCTTGCCGACATTCGTGTCGATGCCGGAAATCCAGTATGCGCCGCGCAAACCGTCCAGAACCCCAAACCGGGGCTGGGTCGCAAAGCTCGTTCGCGCCATAAGACGAGACGCCTTCCCGCCTACTTCACCTTGAGGCCCATCCGGTAGGCCCTGTCGAGGAACTTCGTTCCCCTGATCGCGCCCTTCTCGTAGACCCCGCAGGCAACGAGCGAACCCTTGAGCTTCGAGCCCTCGTAGCAGTCGAGAAAGCCCTGCATGGCCCGGATCGTGCCTTCGGCCATGGCCTTGTCTCCATCGGCCATCGTCATGAGGAAGTAGTACTGCTTGCCGGTGATGTTCGGATAGAAGGCGACCGAACGGTCAAAGAGCGCCTTGAGCTGCGCACAGACCGAGTAGAAGTAGACCGGCGAGGCGAAGACGATGACGTCGGCGGCCATCATCTTCCGGAGAATCGCCTCGGCATCGTCCCTGATGACGCACTTGCCGGTCTGCTTGCAGGCGTAGCAGCCGGTGCAAAAGCCGATCTTCCGGTCCGCCACGCGAATCCTGGCAACGGAGTTCCCCGCCTCTCTGGCACCTTTCGCAAACGCCTCGCAGAGCAGATCCGAATTTCCGCCTTTGCGGGGCGACGACGAAAGCACGAGAACTTTCCGCATGATTTGCCTTTCCTCCTATGCCGGTCGCCCGCCCCGGAGGGCAAGCGATTGACCGGCATTATAGCAAATCCGCCGGGCGCTATCAACGGGTGCGCCGGGCCGAGGTCAGAACCCGACCGACACGGAAAGTCCGGCGATGAAATTCCAGCTTTCGTCCCACTTCCCGCGCGCCTCGTAGTCGCGCGCCGCGTGGCGCACGTCGGAATCGAACAGGAAGTCGGAATAGCCGACATAACCGCCGATCTCGACGAAATCGCCGACCTTCCACGTGAGATCGAGCTTGACCAGCGTGTCCATCAGCGCGGCTTCGTTCACGTCCTCGACATAGGCGTGGACGCGGGCGCGGTTGCCGAAGCCCTGGGCGATCGAAGGCCGCAGCACCAGCGTTTCGTCATCGTCGCCGAGGAGATTGAACGAATGGCCGATTTCGACGGCGACGTAGGTTCCGTTGTCGCGGATCACGTCACGCTCGAAGGTGAACGCGGGTTCGAGCCAGAGATCGGGGAAGGCCACGCCCAGCGTCCAGAACTGCGTGTCGGCGCACGCCTCGGGATCGCCGTGCCTGCCCTTGTTGCGCGAATGGCGTTCGTAGAGATACTGGAGTTCGAGCTCGATGGTCGTCGGCAGCCAGGAGAAGTCCTCCGGCGAGAGGGCGGTCGAGACGCCGGCATACGGATGGACTTCGGTTTCGCGCCAGGCGTGGTTTCCGTAGCCGGCCTTGTGCCCGTACGTCGTCAGGTCGAAGATCGCCTCGATGCCGAAGGTCAGGAAATCGTAGAACGTGATTTCGGCCGAGGGCGTGAGAATCGGATCGGTGTTGTCCACGAAGCCATAGCTCAGGTACTTCGAATCGAAGGCCAGCGACGCCGAGGCACTGACAATCTGCCGTTCCTCGATCTCCCCCTTCTCCGCTTCGGCTGCGGTCTGATCGGCCGCCGTCGCGAGCGAAACACTGTTGCCAACGGCAACTGCACATATCACGGCTTTGAGTTTCATTTGCATTGCTTCTTTCTCTTTCTGCTTGCTTTCTGCTTGTTTGGGTATTTGCGTTTTCCTGTTTTTCCCTTGGGTTGGATAAACTCGCCCGTTGCCGCGCACACGCGCGCTCAGCGGTGACGGCACCCCGGACACTCGCCCTTGCAGCTGTCGTCGCAAAGGCACGGGGTCCCTTTCTTGCGGACCCGCCAGAGGGCGAGTCCGACCAGTCCGAAAATCAGCACCAGCACCAGGATCGAGCCGACGTCCATGGCATGACCTCCCGTCGACCGGCCCTCATGCGCCGCGGGGCGCCGGCTGCGGCGCACGCCGCAGCACCGCCCATAGGATGAAGGCGTCGACGAGCAGCGCGACCAGCGTCCAGAACCCGAATTCGCCGGCGGCGACGAGCAGCCCGAGGCGATAGACCGTCAGGGCGAGCGCATAGCCGACGAACAGCTGGAAGGCCACGGCGAACCAGCCCCATTTCGCCTGCCCCATCTCGCGGAAGGTCGCGGCGATCGCCACGACGCACGGCGGCACGAAGAGGTTGAAGACCATGAACGAGAGGGCGATGAGCGTCGGATGGGCGCCGAACGAGGCGAAGAGACTCGAGACGTTCGCCGCCGTCGTTCCCTCGCCCATGCCGACCGAGACCAGCCCGAGCGTCGCCGTCGCCTGCTCCTTCGCGATCTCGGCGGACACCGTGGCCGCCGCGCCCTGCCAGGTGCCGAAGCCGAGCGGCGCGAAGAGCCAGGCGATGCCCTCGCCGATGGTCCGCAGGATGGACTTGTCGATTTCCTCGTCGGCGAGGAGGTTGAGCGACCAGTCGAAGTGCATGACGAACCAGAGGAAGACGCACGCCGGGAAGATGATGAGGCCCGCCTTCAGGACATACCCGCGCACCCGATGCCAGGTGTGGATGACGATGGCGCGGCACGTCGGCAGGTGATAGGCCGGCAGCTCCATGATGAACGGCGCCGCCTCGCCCGCGAAGAAGCGGGATTTCTTCAGCGCAATGCCGCCGAGGATGACGATGGCGATGCCCAGGACGTCCATCATCGGCGCCACATACCACATCTCGCGGAAGAACACGGCCGAGAACATGGCGATGATCACCGTCTTCGCGCTGCACGGAATGAAGGTCGCGAGGATGACCGTCATGCGGCGATCGCGTTCGCTCTCGATGGCGCGCGCCGCCATCACCGCCGGCACGCCGCAGCCCTTGCCGACCAGCATCGGGATGAACGACTTGCCCGAAAGGCCGAACTGGCGGAAAAGGCGGTCCATGATGAACGCCACTCGCGCCATGTAGCCGCAGCCCTCAAGGAACGCCAGGAAGAGGAACACGATGGTGATCACGGGCACGAACCCGAGGACCGTCGCAACCCCGCTCCAGGCGCCGTCGACGACGAGCGACTTCACGGTCTCGCTCACGCCGAGCCGGTCAAGCCCGGCGGAAATGAGCGCCCCGACGCCCGGCACCCAGACGCCGTAGTCGGACGGATCGGGCTCCTTGACCGCCTTGGCCTGCGCGTAGACGGTCTCGTCGACCGTCCATTCCTCGGCGGTCTCGCCCGTCTCCTCGTCTTCGATGCCGGCCGTCTTCTCGCCCGCCTCCCAGGCGGCGACCGTCGCCTCGGCCTTGGCGTAGTCTTCGCAGGCGGTCTCGTAGTCCTTGCCGTCAACCTCGCGGGCCGTAAACGGCAGATGCCAGCCCTCGCTCCCGAGCAGGCCGTCGTTGGCCCAGTCGGTCAGCACCGTGCCCGGACCGTTCTCCGCCACGGCGAGGAACCACATGACGCAGAGGGAGACGAGGAAGATCGGCAGCGCGAGCAGGCGATGCGTCACCAGGCGGTCGATCTTGTCCGAAACCGACGCCAGCCCCCGACGCTTCAGGTTCTTCGACAGCGCCTTGTCAACCAGCTTCTGGATGAACTCGTAGCGCTGGTTGGTGATGATCGACTCGGCGTCGTCCCCCAGCTCCTGCTCGCAGTCGCGAATGTGCCCTTCGATGTGCTTCAGGTCGCCGACGCCGATGTCGAGCCGGCGGATGACGTCCCGGTCACGCTCGAAGATCTTGATCGCGTACCAGCGGATGGCATGCTTCGGCACGAGCTTCTGAATCGACTCCTCGATGTGCGCGAGCGCGTGTTCGACCGACCCGGTAAAGACGTGCGGGACCTCGGGAACGCCGTGCGAGGCGATCTTCTCGACCAGCGCGCCGGCCGCCTCCGTGCAACCCGTGCCCTTCTGCGCGGAAATGCCGACGACCTGGCAGTGGAGCGCCTTGCCGATGACGGAGAAGTCGATCTTGTCGCCCTGGCCGTCCACAATGTCCATCATGTTGACCGCCACCAGCATCGGCAGCCCCAGCTCCGCCAGCTGCGTCGTAAGATACAGGTTGCGCGCGAGATTCGTGCCGTCCACGATGTTGAGGATGGCGTCGGGACGGTTCTCCACGAGGTGCTGGCGGGAAATCTTCTCCTCCAGCGAATACGGCGAGAGCGAATAGATGCCGGGCAGGTCCTGGATGACGACGTCCCGGTGCCCGGCGAGCCGGCCTTCCTTCTTCTCCACCGTTACGCCCGGCCAGTTGCCGACGTACTGGTTAGATCCGGTAAGCGCGTTGAAGAGCGTCGTCTTGCCCGTGTTCGGGTTGCCGGCTAGGGCGATGCTGACTGACATGGCTGGCCTCCTTAGTGCGAACGGTCCGCCGCCGACGGCTGGACGAGAATGCGCCCGGCGAGATCGCCGTTGAGCGCGATACGGCTGTCGTGGATGCCGAGAATCATGTTCCCGTAGCCGAGCTGGACGACCGAAACCATCACGCCCGGCACGAATCCCAGCGCCCCCAGGTGCTTCTTGACGACATCCGTGCCCCTGATCGTCAGGATCCGGGCCCTCTCGCCCCGCTTCAGCAACGACAGCTGCATACCTCTTCCTCCTTTTTCTCCGACAAAGGACTGCGCCCGCGCCAGGGCAGGCCGCTCCGGGTCGGAATGGCGCATATTATACCATACCCCCGTTGGGTATGTCAACGGGGGAGGGGAAACTCCGCTCCGAAAGGCGGAAACGGGGCGTCAGCGCGGCGTGGATGCCATCCGCTGAATCCGGCGAATGGCCGCTTCCGGATCGGAACTGCCGCAGACGGCGCGCACGACGGCGAAATTGCGCACTCCGGCGGCCAGCACCGCCGGAATCGTCGCGAAATCGAGTCCGCCGATGGCGACCGCCGGATAGGGAACGGACGCGACCATCCGCACGGCCGTCGCCACGCCGAGCGTCGGATCGGGGATTTTCTTCGTCGGCGTCGCAAACACCGGACCGACGCCGATGTAGTCCGGCTTGACCGCGAGCGACGCGAGCGCCTGCGCGGGGCTATGGGTCGAGAGGCCGACGATGCCAAGCTCCGGGTAGCGCCGGCGCACTTCGCCGACCGGCATGTCGTCCTGCCCGACGTGTACGCCGTCCGCCCCGACTTCGGCGGCAATCGACGGATCGTCGTTCACGATGAACTTCGTGTCCGTCCCGCGCGTCAGCAGCCGAAGCCTCCGCGCCACGGAGACGATCTCCGCGCGCGGCGCGTCCTTCATCCGCAGCTGCACCATCCGGACGCCGGCACGAACCGCCGCCTCGCAGCAGCGTTCGTAGCCGACGACCGGATCGGTCATGACCAGATAGAACCCGAAGTCCTCCATCGCGTCCGGCCCCTACGCCTGCCGGCGCAGGTCGCCCGCGACGATCTCGGCGATCTTCCGGCCGCTCTTGAGCATTCCTCCGAAGATCGGACCCATGCGGAAGCCGCCCTGCACGTTGTTCGCGGCCATGCCCGACGCATAGAGCCCGGGATAGAGGCGCTTCGTGTTGACCACCGTCGTGCGCTCGCCGTCGGCCATCCACATCGGCTTCTCGCCGAGGATGCCGCCCGTCGGCGAGTCGATCTTCACGCCCGCCTTGTGGACGGCCTTGTTGATGATCTCGCTCGGGTGGCCCGTGCCGTCGATGAGCGCGCGCGTCGTCACGACGAGCGGATCGACGTGCATCTCCAGCCGGGCGACCGGATTCCAGTTGATGACGACGCCCGAGACGACGCCCTCGTGCATCACGATGTCCTCGACCTTGACCGTGTTGAAGATGACCGCGCCGGCCTTGCGCGCGCCGAAGATGAGCCCGGACGCCATCTCGACGGAGTCGACGGTGTGGTAGTTTTCATCGTAAGGGACGGTCGTGACGCCGAACTCGTGCAGGATCTCCGCCGCATCGTTCTGCACCGTCACCTCGTTCATCAGCATGCCGCCGCCCCATGTGCCGCCGCCCGGCGCGAGCTTCGACTCGTAGACGGCCACCTTGAAACCGGCCTTCGCGAGGTCATGCGCCGCGACGAGTCCGCTCGGACCCGCGCCGACGATCGCGACGTCAATCGCCAGGTTGTGCTGGAGCTTCTCGAAGTACCTCCGCACGATGGCGCCGGAGATCACCTCTTCCATGACTTGATTCTGTTCCATTTCCGTAGGTCCCTTTCGCTGAGAGTGCTTGAAAAAGCGGTTAGAGCTCCGCCGCGAGCTTTCGGATGCGACGCGAGGTGCGGACGGCGCAGAACTGCTTGCCGCACATCGAACAGTGGTCGTCGCCGTGCGCCTCGTCGGTGAACGCGCGCGTCTTGAGCCAGCGCGCCCGGGCCCGTTCGGGATCGAGGCAAAGCGCGAACTGCCGGTCCCAGTCGAACGCGGCGCGGGCGTGCGCCATCGCGTCGTCGCGGTCGCGCGCGCCCTTGAGCCCGCGGGCGACGTCGCCGGCGTGCGCGGCGATTTTATAGGCGATGCAGCCCTGACGGACCTCCTCGCCGTCCGGCAGGCCAAGGTGCTCGGCCGGCGTCACGTAGCAGAGAAGCGAAGCCCCGTAGGTCGCCGCCGCCGTCGCGCCGATCGCCGAGACGATGTGGTCGTAGCCGGGCGCAATGTCCGTGGTCACCGGACCGAGCACGTAGAACGGCGCCTTGCGGCAGACTTCCTGCTGCCGCTCCATGTTCATCCGGATCTGGTCGAACGGCACGTGCCCCGGCCCCTCGACCATGACCTGCACGCCGCGGGCGCGGCACCGGTCGACCAGCTCGCCGAGGACGTCCAGCTCGCCGAACTGCGCGGCATCGGAGGCGTCCGCCAGACAGCCGGGGCGGAGGCCGTCGCCCAGCGACACGGTGACGTCGTGCTCGACGAGAATGTCCATCACCTCGTCCCAATGGACATAGAGCGGATTCTCGGCCTTGTGCTCCATCATCCATTCGGCCATGATGGCGCCGCCGCGCGAGACGATGCCCATGATGCGCTTCATTGCGAGCGGAATGTGCCGGAGCAGCAGCCCGGCGTGCAGCGTCATGAAGTCGACGCCCTGCTCGGCCTGCGCGCGAATGACGTCCAGCAGAAAGGTCGGATCCATCTGCGGGATGTCGCCGTCAAGCCGCGAGACGGTCTCGTAGACGGGAACCGTGCCCAGCGGCTTCGGGCTCGCGTCGAGCATTCCCTGGCGAATGGACTTGAGATCGTCGGAACCGACGGAGAGGTCCATCACGAAATCGGCGCCGGCCTCAAGCGCGACCCGGAGCTTCTCCAGCTCGTCGCCCTTGCCGGAATGCGTCACGCTGCGGCCGAGATTGGCGTTGATCTTCGTCGCGAACAGGCGCCCGACGCCGACGGGTCGGGCATTCGCGTGGTGGACGTTGAGCGGAATCACCGCCTCGCCGGAGGCAACTGCCGCACGGACAGCCTCCACGTCCACGCCCTCGTCGGCCGCGACGATCTTCATCGCCTCGGTCGCAACGCCCAAACGGGCAGACTGCAACTGCGTCATGCTTTCCTTTCCTACGCGGGCATTACCCCACAGGTTCAGCCGGTCTCATCTCAGCCGGAGCGCGCCTCGCACCCCAACACCCGGAGTGGCGCGTAGTATATCACATATTGCCCGATTGGGGCAACCCGTCGCCCCGACACCCATCGCCCCATCAGCCGACAGTCGATTGAAGAAGTAAGTGGGCAGTGGCGGCGGAGAAACCTGGCCGTTTA
>JBJEWA010000061.1:0-13165 GCA_051884805.1 Kiritimatiellia bacterium
AAGATCCGGGGATGGGCCTTCGGCATCCGTCCGATCGCCGCCGCCACGGGCGCGTCGCCGGACCGTCCGGCGGCGCTTTCGCCGCTCCGAGGAGCCAGGAGCGCAGGCGCCACGAGCAGGGCGGCGACCGTCGCGCGAGCCAGGCTCCGTCGACGGGAAGGACTGCGCCGTGGATGCAGCTTGCCGCAGGCGAGCAGAGGAAGCCGCGCCGTGGCGCCCATGTCCAGGTCGGGATCGTCCGGATGCGCTCCGATCGCGAGAACGCGCAGGCCCTTCATCTCCCCTTCTCCTTGGCCGCAAAGTGACGCTCGATCTCCTCCAGGCTCCTGCCCTTCGTCTCCGGAAACGCAAAGACGCTGATGAGCAGGTAGAGGACGCCGAAGCCGGCGAGCACGAGAAACACGGACGACTCGCCGAACGCATGGCTCCAGGGCAGGAACAGCTGCGCGAGGGCGTACGAAAGGCCCATGCACGCCAGGTCGCAGATCATCATGCCCGTCGCCCGGATGCGCGTGGGCATGAGCTCCGTCGAGGCCAGCCAGCAGCAGACGCCGGGGCCGACCGCGAAGAACGAGATGAAGGCGACGAGCGCGGCCGCGGCGGTCACGCCCGCCGTCATGCCGGGCAGCAGCCAGCCCCGCTCGAGCGCGAGGAAGACGCCGCCGGTGACGGCCAGCGAGACCATGATGCCGGCCGAACCGAGCGTCAGCAGGAACTTGCGGCCGCGCCGGTCAACGAGGACGAGCGCGACGATCGTCATCGCGAAGTTCGCGAACTTGATCGCGGTGTCCGCCCAGTTCGCGTCCGTGCCGGCGAGGCCCGCCTTCTGCATCAGGACGACCGAATAGTTGAGAATCGAGTTGACGCCGGTCGCCTGTGTGCAGACGTTGACGCCGAGGGCGATCAGGAGCGGCACCAGGTAGCGGCGCCGGAAGAAGCTCTCCCGCCGGCCGAAGTCGCCGGCGGCGACCGCCTCCCGCTGGTTTGAGGCCATTTCGTCCATGATCGCCTGCGCGGCCTCCGGCGGATTGTTCGCGAGGAGCGACGCATAGGCGTCATCCCAGCGGCCGCGCCGGAAGAGCCAGCGCGGCGATTCGCGCAGACGGAAGGTGCCGAAGAAGAGCAGGATCGCCGGCGGCACGGACGACCAGAAGATGATCTGCCAGGCGAGCTGCTTGGACGCGAAGGAAACGGCGGGCGACTCCGCCGGACCGATCGCCTTGGTGACGCCGAGGCCGAGGACGGCCGCGACGACAAGGCCAATCGTCAGCAGCAGCTGCAGCATGCCGGCGCCGCGCCCGCGCTGCTTCGCATCGACGCACTCGCTGACGTAGAGCGACGAGCCGAAGCCGATGAGGCCGCAGCCGAAGCCCTGCAGGACGCGTCCGGTGAAGATGAGCGCGAAGTCGTTGCCCGAAAGGCAAATGAACGGCACAGCCGCCGCGAAGACGAGCGCGGCGACGCGGATGAGCGAGAGACGGCCGAACCGCTCCGCCATCGGCGCGGCAACGAACTTCGCCGGAATGGTGCCCAGCAGGACCGCCGCGACGACGGAGGCGAGCCGGGTAGAGGAGTAGCCGCTCGTCTCCCTGATGTACGGGAGCGCCGCCGCGATGAGTCCCATGTCGATGCCGTAGAGGAGGCCGCCCAGTCCGCACATGGCGAACAGGTAGCGGTCGTACCTGAGATGCTGCCGCGTTTTCATCCGCCCGCTTCCCGTCTGATGATGAACCCGTCCCTGCGCATGGCCTCAAGCGAGGCGTAGATCGTATCGAACGAACCGGACGACGTCGGCTCGACGATCGCCCATTCGACGGCGTCCTCGCGGACGGCCCCGTAGATCGCCGGCCAGTCGAGGCCCTTGCTGCCGGGCGGCGGACAGCCGATCGCCCCGTAGAAGCCGACGTGGTAGTCGTATTCGTCGCGGAAATGGACGCTCTCCGTCCGCCCGGGCGCGCGCCGCATCCAGGCAATCGCATCGCCGCCGCCGCGCGCGACCATGCAGAAGTCGTACTGCGTGCGGATCGCGGGCGTCCAGCGCGCCATCAGGATCTCCCACACCGGCTTGCCGCCGATCCTGTCCGCGAACTCGTGGCTGTGGGTGTGGTAGCCGAGACGGCAGCCCGCCCGAGCGAGCGTCTCGGCGGCGGCGTTCATCGCATCCGCCTTCTCCAGCCACCAGTCGCCGGCCTGCGCCGGATCGAGCTGCTCGTCACGCGGATCGAGCCACGGCACGATCAGCAGCTTCGCCCCGGCCGTCAGCGTCCGGTCGATCGTCTCGCTGATCCTCGCCGGACGCAACAGGTCGAGCGGCACGTGGTTGCCGCAGGCGACGAGGCCGTTCGCATCCAGCAGCGAACGCACGCCCTTCGGATCGAAGGTCTGCATGTTCCAGAGTTCGACGCCCTCGATGCCGAGCGAACGCACGCCCGCGAACGCCGCCCCCATGCGGCTCAGCATGAGATCCCGGAGCGAATACATCTGCACCCCGATGCGGATGCGGCGTGCCGGACCGGCCGCCGCCGCCGGCCTGACGGCGGCAGCGGCGCCCAGCGCAAAGGCGGACGAGAGAAACGCCCGCCGTCCGAGTCCGGCACCGCCGGACCCGCCCTTCAGAACTGCTTCAGCCATGGCAAAAGAATCCTTTCCCCTTTTCATGCGCTTTCATGCGATCATACGTTCAGCTGTCCCGCGGCTTTCTCCACGTGCCTGAAGTCAAGCTGCGAAACCTCAATCGTGCCTTCCATTAGATTCGAATTGCAGGGCGTCCGCCAGACGCCGCGGGTGAAGTCGGGAATGTCCGTCGTCCGCGAACGGTTGCGGGCGGAACGCTCCGTCAGCTCGCTCACCGCGCACCAGGCCGCGAGGTCGTAGACGTCCGTATCGAGCGGCAGTCCCCGCCGCAGGCAATACGCCCAGCGGAGGTCCATCAGGTAGTCCATGCCACCGTGTCCGCCCACCTTCTTCGCGACCTCGCCGGCGGCCTGGTAGAGCGGATGGCGGTACCGCTCCCTGATTTCCGCCGCAACCCTGTCGTCGAACGCATGACGGGCGGCGGCCGTCGGCCACTCGTCCGCGCCCTCTATGCAGATGTCCAGCCGGGGATAGGACCGGAAGACGCCCTTGGTGCCCGCGATGAGGTTCAGGCGCGAATACGGACGCGGACTCGTGACGTCGTGCTGGAGCATGATCGTGCGGCCCTTCGCCGTACGGATCGTCGTGACGTTCATGTCCGCCATCGCGAAGCGCTCGTTCCGGAGCGGATTGTCCGCCCCGAGCGTCGCCCTCGCGAAGGCCTCGTAGCCCGCCTGGTGCGAATCGACCGAGACGAGATAGTCGAGGCGGTCGCCGCGGTTGACGCCCATGTCCATGCAGATCGGGCCGAGCCCGTGCGTCGAATAGTAGTTGCCCGCGTGCTTCTCGTTCCAGCGGTTGCGCCAGCGTTCCCACTGCGCGTCGTTGAAGATCTGCCAGCGACGGTCGTGGATGTAACCGCCCTCGCCGTGCAGAAGTTCGCCCAGAAGCCCGAACTTGCAGAGGTTGAGCGCCAGCAGCTCCTCCTCGCCATAGCAGCAGTTCTCAAGCTGCATGCAGTGGACGCGACACGCTTCCGCCGTTTCGACGAGTTCCCAGCACTCGTCCACGAACATCGCGCCCGGCACCTCAATGAAGACGTGCTTGCGGGATTTCATCGCGCACACGGCAACCGGCACGTGCGCGTTCCAGCTCGTCGCGTTGTAGACGACGTCGACGGTCCCGAGCTCGCAGAGCCGCCGGTATTCGACCGCCGATCCGCTGAAGACCGCCGGACGGCGGCCGGTCTTTCCGGCGACGGCCGCAGCGGCCCGCTCCGCACATTCCGGGCGGATGTCGCAGACGGCGGAGACCTCGACGCCCGGCACCATCGGCAGCCGGCAGGCAGCCCCCGTGCCGCGGGCCCCGCAGCCGACGATGCCGACGCGGATCACGTCCCTGAAGGGCGCGCAGCAGAAGTTCCGCATCGGCGCGCCGGACGCGCCGGACGCTCCTCCGCCAGCCCCCTTCGCATACCCGGCGGCAATGCCAGCTCCCGCCGACAGCGCCGCGCCCTTCAGAAACTCGCGCCGGTTCGTCATGCCTGACCCTGCGCCACGGAGGAAGAACTGAGGCCGGACCGCCGCTTCAGGCGCGACGCCGAACCCGGATCCAGGAACAGGCCGCAGTCGGGGTGGAGCTGCAGGAACGAGCTCGGCAGCAGGTTCGTGACGGGCCCGTCGAGGGCGCCCCTCACGGCTTCGGCCTTGCGGACGTCGGGGCAGGTGCAGACGATGCACCTGGACCACATGATCTGCTTCATCGTCATCGAGAACGCGTACGCCGGAACTTCCGCGCGGGTCGCAAACCAGCCCTCGCCGACCTGCTGGTCCCGGCACTTGTCGTCGAGCGCCACCAGCTTGTAGGCGCGCTCGCAGTCGATGTCCGCCGGCGGATCGTTGAACGCAAGGTGGCCGTTCTCGCCGATACCCACGCAGGCGACGTCGATCGGCGCCACGCGGAGAAGCCTTTCCAGCCGCGCGATCTCGGCGTCCGGATCGGCCGCTTCGCCGTTCACCTCGTTAAAGGCCCTCAGCGGCTGCGGCGTCTTCGCGACCAAGCGCTCGCGCATGTAGCCGCGGAAGGACGCCTTGTGCGTCGCGGGAATGCCGACGTACTCGTCGAGATGGAAGCCCGTCACCTTCGTCCAGTCGATGCCCGGCTCCCGCACGAACGCCTCTAGAAACTCGAACTGGCTCGCGCCCGTCGCCACGATGACGCGCGCCTCGCCGCGAAGCCCGATCGCCTCGCGGACCCTGTCGCCCGCCATTTTCGCCGCATGCGCGGCCATGTCCAGCTTGTCCTTGCCAACGTAGACGATCATTTCCGTTTCCCCTTTTGCCGAACCAGTCCGCCCTGCGGAGTCGCCAACGACAACGGCGGCATCCGTATTGTAGCAAATTGAACGCCATTCTTGGCGACATGACCGCCGGATTTCTTCTTCGCCGTTGCATTGGCCCGCCGGTTGTGCTACACTTGTCGGCAGAACTCGGACGACAGTAAAGAAAGGGAAAGGAAGCGGGAATGAAGGGGCTGATCTGGGCGGCGCTGGCGATGGCCGGCGCGATCGGCGTCGCGACGGGCGCCGAAATCAGAATCGTCGGCGACGAACGCTACGACGTGAGGCGGTGCGCGATCCGCAACCTCGACGCCTGGCGGCAGGCCGTGGACGCCGAACCGGGCTACGTGATCTGCGCGACGCCGGTGCCGCGCGGCCTCACGCGCGATTCGGAGGCGTGGCGCGCCGCGCGCACCGTAGGCGAGGAGGTCTTCAAGCTGGCGGACAACAAGCGCGTCCTCTACCTCGACGTGCGGCCGTATTTCTGCGGCAAGGACGGAATCAATCCGGCCTATTACGAGCCGGACGGGCTTGCGCTCAACGCGGCCGGCAGGGCGCGGCTCGAACAGCTCTACCAGCCGCTCCGCGACTGGGCGGCAAGCAATTCCACCAATCCGCCGCCGGCGACGAAATACGGCTACAAGGGCGCCAACACGAGCCGCATCCATTTCCAACGCAGCGCGAAGGATGGCGGCGCGCGCTGGTGGTGGGACCGCGTGATGGAAAAGCTGGCGCAACACGACCGCATCTGCCGCGAGGACGGCGGCAAGCTGGACGTCCTCTTCATCGGCGACTCGATCTCGCACCGCTGGGAATACGACGATTCCGGCGCGCCGGTCTACGCGCGGCTCTGCAAGGGCCGCAGCGTGATGAACATGGCCATCGGCGGCGACGGACGCCGCTCGCAGCGCTGGCTGCTCGACAACGGCATGATCGACGGTCTGCAGGCGAAGCTGGTCTCGATCTGTCTCGGCGCCAACGACCACAACTACAGGTGGAGCGACGACACGCCGGCGGCGGTCGCCAGGGACATCGGGAGCATGGTCGCGCTCGTGCGCAGGCAGATGCCCGACGCCAAGATCGTCATCGTGCCGATCAACCGCCGCCTGACCGGCAAGCAGGAGCATGCCGAATGGTGGAAGAACGACCTGCAGACGAATGCGCTGCTGGAGAAGCTGGCGGACGGCAGGCAGGTGTTCTTTCTCGACATCGGCGAACCGCTTCGCCAAGCTGTCGGCCGCGAGGCCGAACTGGCCAAGGTGCTGACGACCGACGGCACGCACCTGTCGCGCAGGATGTTCGAGCACTGGTACGAACTGCTCGAACCGTATCTGCCCGCGCCCGGGCCGCGCTGACGCCGCCGCCCTTACTCGCCAGCAAACTCGCCCGTGGACCGCTCCTTCAGCACGGCCCACAGGATGATGTACGCAATGGCCGGGACGCCCGAAAGGAAAAGCGTCATCAAAGCCACCACCCACCGCAGGCCGGTGAGGTTCAAGTCGAGCTTGTGAGCAATGCCAGCGCAGACACCGGCAATCACCTGCTCGTCACTGCTACGGTAAAGACTGCTCATCGCCGACCTCCTTCCGCACGACCAACCACCGCCACCACGCACATTATAACACCTATATAGCACCTATCGCCCAAGCCCATCGCCGTCAAACCGCGCGTCTTCCCTCCTGCTCAGCGGCGAACAGACCGACCGAAAACAAGCGCCACTGAACCGCAGACCGGAAACTGGTCGGACCGACGAGATTTGAACTCGTGACCTTTTGCACCCCAAGCAAACGCGCTACCAGGCTGCGCTACGGTCCGACAAGGCGCTGACGCGCTGAGGCTCCAGATTTGTTTGGTAGCGGGGGCTGGATTTGAACCAACGACCTTCAGGTTATGAGCCTGACGAGCTACCAGGCTGCTCCACCCCGCAATCTGGTGTCCTCGGCATTGGCGGGGCTGGCGGGAGTTGAACCCACAACCCTCAGATTCGTAGTCTGATGCTCTATCCAGTTGAGCTACAGCCCCAAGAACCGAAAACGGGAGATAGTATACTCTTTTCCGCGGTCAAATGCAAGGGGGCGGCGAAAATTGTTTTGCCGCCAGGGTCACGGCAGCAGCTCGAAGTGCGGCAGTCGCGCGAGCGGCGTCTCGACCGTCAGCCGGGCCGGTCCCGCAAAGGTCGAACCGCGGTCGTCACGCCACTGCCCGGGCGGCAGCAGGACCGTGCGCGACGTCGCGCCCTTCTCCGTCTGCGGCGCAACGAGCAGCTTCGAGCCGAGCATGAACTGGTCGGCGACCGTCTCGTAGCCCCGCCCCGGAAACTCGTATTCCATCGCGCGCAGCATCGGCTCGCCCGACCGCGCGCAAACCTTCGCCGTCTCGACGATGTACGGCGTCCACTTCATGCGCGTCCACGCCGCCGCGCGCACGGCGTCGAGCTGCTCGCCCTTGAGCATGCGCCACGGCGCGGCCGAGAACTGCATCATCGGCGCCAGCGCATGGACCTGCGCGCTGCGGACGAAGAGCTCGGGATCGTAAGGCGTCGGCGCGTCCGGCGCAAAGGCCATCCAGCTGCCGCCGCCGATCATGTCGGGGCACACGAACGGATGGCCGAGCAGCCCGCACGCGATCATGTCCGGCACGAGCTGCCGCACGGACCGCCAGTCGTGGTTCTTGTCGCAGAGCCGCTGGACGAGCGGCTGGCCGCCCATCTTGAAGCACGCGCGGTACTCGTTGAGGGGGAACCCGAGGCCAATCTTCGCATAGGCCTCGCAGAGTTCGGACGGCGAGGCCGGAACGTGCGTTGCATAAGGCGCCTGATACTCGTTCTCGTCGCCGGCGTCGAGCTTGAAGCCGTCCACGCCGTAGTCGTCCTGCAGGCGCTTCAACTCGCGCGCAAACCACTTCGCGCCGAGCGGATGCGTGAAATCGACGATTGCGCTGACGCCGTTCCACCAGTCGACGGGCTTGACGGCGTCGCGCCCCCGGACGTCCCTCCCGCCCGACATGATGAGCCCGCCCTTCGCGCACTTCACGCCGGCGTCGAGCGTGCCGAACGCCATTTCGCGGTAGCCGGGCGAATCCATCGAGACGAAGGGACACACCCAGAGCATCACCTTATAGCCTTCCGCATGGAGCGCCGCGCACATCGCCTTCGGATCGGGGAAGCGCCGCGCATCGAAGTCCCAGACGCCGTACCCGTGCTGCCACGTGTCGTCGATCATGATGACGCCGCCCGCCGGAAAGCCGTTCGCCGCAATCGCCTTCGCGTAGGCGAGGATGTCCTGCTGGTTCTGGTTGTAGGTGAGTTCGATCCAGGTGTTCCACTGCGGCTTTTCGATCAGCGCCAGGTCCGGCGTCTTGCCTGAAGCGGGGAAGTGCGCCTTCGCGGCGGCGAGAAACGCCTCGCGCAGGGTCTTGCCCGCCGTCCGCACCACGATTTCCGCCTCGCCCTCAAGCCGGATCGTCCCGTTCGTCAGCGTGCACGCGAAGGCGCGCTCGCTCCAGATGTAGCGCCCCTTCGTGGACACGAGCAGCGGCGCGGCCTGGTTTCCGTAGTTGTCGAAGCGAATGTCGAAGGCGAGCGCCTGCGCGTTCAGCCCGTACGGCGCCTTCGTGCCCATTGTCGTCGCGCCGCCCCACCAGCCCTCTCCGGGCAGCAGCCCGACGACGAGCCGCTCGCCGGCGCGAGCGGAGGTCACTGCGAACAAGGCGGCGGCAAATGCGATCCTGACGACATTCATTCGGTTGTGCATGGCATTGCGGCAGGCGGAGACGCGACAGCGACCCCGACGCGGCGGACTGCCGCGCGAACGGACCTCCTGCCGTCGCATTATAGCAAATGCCTCCCGGACTGGCAACCGCAGTCCGGGGGCCGGAAACTGACGGGCGACAGGCCCCGCCAAACGTGGGACCTGTCGCCTGCGCAGTCCGGCGAACGCCGCGGCAAGACGCCCCGACCGGGGCTTCTCGCCGCGTCACGCCGTCACTTCCGGCCCGACTTCTTCGCGGGCTTCCGATAGCCGCACTTCGGGCAGACGCCGTTGACGAGGGAGATGCCGCAAAGCGGGCAACGGACCCGCGTCTTGCCGGGCTTGAACTCGCACGAGGCCGCGTTGACGCCGCTCGTGAAGGAGATCCTGACGATGTTGAGCTGGTCCTTCAGCAGCTCGTAGACCATCTTGATCATGCCTTCGACGGTCATCGTCTCCTTGGTGACGACGAGGCGCGCGTCGGGATAGGCCTTGCAGAGCCGGTTCGCGAAGGCGACGCCCTTCATGGTGTTCGTCTTCGTGCCGTTCTTGATGCCCTCCTGCTCGTACACGCCGAGAATCGCCGGCAGGAGCGGATCGTCCTCGCGCAGGACGAGCGCGTGATCGAAGTTCTTGATCACGGCCCACGCCGTCTTCTGGATCTCGTTGCACGGGAAGACCATGTTGACGCCGGGGTTGACGGAATCCTCGACCTCGATCGTAAGGCAGCCCGTGTGGCCGTGCAGATAGCGCGCCTCGCCCTGAAACCCGTAGAAGCGGTGCGCATACTGGATGTCGAATTTGGTAATCGATCTCATGGCGGTGTTCCTTTCTGTTTCAGAAGTTCTCCGGAGCGAGCTGGAAGTAGGCCTTCGGATGGTCGCAGACCGGGCACTTCTCGGGCGCGGACTCGCTCTCGACGATCGCCCCGCAGTTGCGGCACTGCCACTTGTTCTTGCCGACGCGCACCCAGACCTCGCCCGTCTCGATGTTCGCGGCGAGCTTGCGGTAGCGGGCCTCGTGCAGGGCCTCGACCTCGGCGACCTTGCGGAACTTGAGGGCGATGTCGGCGAAGCCCTCGGCCTCGGCCTCCTCCGCCATGCGCCGGTACATCTCGGTCCACTCCTCGTGTTCGCCTGCGGCGGCCGTCAGCAGGTTCTCCGGCGTCGAGCCGATGCCGGCGAAGAGCTTGTACCACATCTTGGCGTGCTCCTTCTCGTTCAGCGCCGTCTCCTGAAAGACGGCCGCGATCTGCTCGTAGCCGTCCTTCTTCGCCTTCGAGGCGAAGTAATCGTACTTGTTGCGCGCCTGCGACTCGCCCGCGAAGGCGGCCATCAGGTTCTGCTCCGTCTTGGATCCCTTGAGTTCCATCTTGTGTTTCCTTTCCGTATCCGGTTTAGCTTTATGCGACAAATACCCTCACTCACCTCCGGCGAGACGCCCCGGCGCGCGCGCCTGCCGACACCGGTCGCAGAGACCGGAGACCCGGAGCTCCAGGTGGCGGCGTTCGGCCGGCATTCCGGCCGGCAGGTTCAGCCCGGCGGGAAGCGGATAGTCCGTAATCGCCCCGCAGGCCTCGCAGATGAAATGCGCGTGCGGCCCCAGGCAGGTGTCGTAGCGCGCCGCCGACAGGGCGTCCAGCCGCGTCAGCAGCCCGAGCTCCGACAGCTCGTTCAGGATCCGGTAGACCGACGTGCGCGTCAGCGTCGGGACGCGCCGCTTCGCCCGCTCCCAGGCCTCGTCCACCGACGGATGGTTCCGCGCGCGACGGACCGCCGCGAACACGGCCATCCGCTGCGCCGTGCACTTGAGCCCGTGCGCGCGGCAGAACGCCGGGAACTCCCCGACCGTCAGCCCTTCCGTCGCCTCCATCGCTCTCCCGCTCCTGTTCATCTCGCCTTGTTGGTGTTAAGATGCAGCTGATTATAACATTTATTGACGGCGGAGTCAATCGGCCGGACGGGCGCGGGCGCGGGCGTCCGCCGGGGCGGTTTCCGCGGCGGCCCGCCGCTCGTACCGGCGGTTGCGCCAGTAGAGGCAGATGTCGACGCCGACCACCGCGAACAGCACGCAATACACCCACGTCACCCAGTTGAAGTCGTTGAGGACCTTGTGCGCGACGCCGAAGACGTAGCCAGCCTCGATCAGCAGCATGAACATCAGGCTCTTGCCCCTGGTCGAACGCGACCGCAGCGACTTCATGATGGCGAAGGGCCAGGAGAACCCGAAGCAGACCAGCATCAGGAATTCGCATACGCCCATGGTCACAGCTCCTCGAAGGCGCCCAGGAAGGTGAAGTGCTCGATCTCCGGATCGCTCGCGAGCTCCGCCAGGAGCGCCCGCACGTCGGGGTCGGCCACCGACGCCTCGAACTCGAAGATGAAGCGGAACTCGAAGTCCGTCCCGACTTCGGGCCGGGACTCGAGCTTGGTCAGGTTGACGCCGGCGGACGCGAACTTGGCGATGATGCCGCTCAGGCTGCCCGGGCGGTGGGGCAGGCTGAGCATCAGGCAGATCTTGCTCGCCCCGGCCGCGACCCGCGGTTCCCGGGCGATGCAGATGAAGCGCGTGAAGTTCGCCGTCGTGTCGGACACGTCCTCGGCCAGCGCCCGGAGCCCGTAGAGGCCGGCGCAGGCGCGCGAGGCGATCACCGCGCGGTCGGTGCGCCCGGACGCCGCCAGCGCACGCGCCGCGACGGCCGTGTTCGACTCCGGCTCGGCACGCCAGGCCGGATGCGCCTTGAGGAAGGCCGAACACTGCGCCAGCGCGTGCGGATGGCTCGCGACTTCACGGACGGAGCCGAGCGTCGCGCCCGGATTCCCGAGCAGGACGTGCCGGATCTTCAGCTTCAGCGCCCGGACGATGGAGAAGCGGTGGCGCTGCATGAGGTCGTAGATCGAGGCGACCGACCCCGCCGCCGAGTTCTCGATCGGCAGCACGCCATACGGACACACCCCCTCCTCGACCGCCTCGAAGACCTTCTCGAAGCCGTTGAAGTACAGGATGGACGGCACCTCGAAGAAGCGCGAGGCCGCTTCCTGGGCATACGAGCCTTCCGTACCCGCGCAGGCCACCACCGCCAGCGGCGGCAGGCCGCCCGAGTCCGCGCCGTCCAGCTTGGCCAGCAGCGGCACCGGCGTGCCGAACCGCACCCGCTGCCGCGCCTTGGCCGCGCCGAACAGCGTCGTGTACACGAGGCGCACGGCGCGCGCGCAATCGGCGTCCACGCGACCGGAAAGCGCCGTCAGGATCTCGCGTTCGCGCGCCGGATCGGACGCGGGCAGCCCGGCGGCGCGCCGTTCCTCCGCCGCTTCGTCCGCCAACTTCAGACGCTCCGCCAGCAGCGGCACCAGCCGCCGGTCCAGCGCGTCGATCTCGGCGTTCAGCTCCTTCGGGTCCTTCACAGCGCGCTCCTTATCCGCCCGATCCTCCGCATGGTTGCGGCGAACATCTCCGGCGTCTGGCTCTGCGCGCCGTCGCACTTCGCATGCGCAGGATCGTTGTGCACCTCGATGATGAGGCCGTCCGCCCCGACGGCCGTCGCCGCCACCGCCATCGACTCGACCATGAAGGCGTGGCCCGTCGCGTGCGAGGGATCGACCACGACGGGCAGGTGGGAGAGCCGGTGCAGGAGGGTCACGACGCCGAGGTCGAGCGTGTTGCGCAAGGCGGTCTCGAACGTGCGGATGCCGCGCTCGCAGAGGATGACGTTCGGGTTGCCCGACGCCATGATGTACTCCGCGCTCATCAGGAACTCCTGGAGCGTGGCGGACATCCCCCGCTTCAGGAGAATCGGCTTCTTCGTATAGGCGCCGACTTCCTTGAGGAGATTGAAGTTCTGCATGTTGCGCGCGCCGATCTGGATGACATCCACGTCGTTGAACAGCTCGATGTCCTTGAAGTCCATGAGCTCCGTCACGATGGGCAGCCCCGTCTCGCGCTTCGCCGCCGAAAGCATGTCCAGGCCCGCCTTGCCCAGCCCCTGGAAGGCATACGGCGAAGTCCGCGGCTTGAAGGCGCCGCCGCGGAGCATCGTCGCGCCGGACGCCTTCACCGCCTTCGCGATGCCGACGATCTGCTCCTCGCTCTCGACGCTGCAGGGTCCGGCGATGACGGCGAACGCGCCGCCGCCGATCTTCACCCCGCCGCAGTCCAGCACCGAATCGTCGGGATGGAACTTGCGGTTCGCGGCCTTGTACGGCTCCTGGATGCGCTGGACGGACTCGACCACGTCCAGCGCCTCGATGAGGCCCGGGTCCAGATGCGCGACATCGCCGACGCAGCCGATGATCGTCTGCAGCGATCCGACCGTCTCCTGCGGGTCGATGTTCCGCGACCGCAGGAGTTTCTTGAGCGATTCGACCTGCGCCTTTTCGGCGCCCTTCCTGATGACTATTACCATAGGTTGATTTGATGTGTCTGATTGTGCGAACGGTGGCGGAACGGTGGGCTGCGGGCGAAAGTAAAGCGGCCTCGCTCTGTTTCCGAGCGGGGCCGCCTTGCT
>JBJEWA010000062.1:0-2925 GCA_051884805.1 Kiritimatiellia bacterium
CATGCTGGTGCTGAAGCGCCACTACCAGTTCTGGCCGGTCGTCCTGGCCTGCCACAAGATCGGCGCGGTGGTGATTCCCGCGACGAACCAGCTCATGACCCACGACTTCACCTACCGGTTCAAGGCGGCCGACGTGAAGGCGATCTTCTGCACGGCGGACGGGGAGTCCGCCCATCAGGCGGAACTGGCCGAGCAGGAGCTGGTGTCGACGGCCGGAGCGGCTCCGCTCGTCCGGGTCATCGTCAACGGCAAGCGCGAGGGCTGGCACGCCTACGACAGCGAGATCCACGGCTATTCCTCGGTCTACGTGCGGCCGGACGACGCGCCGGGCGGCAACGACCCGATGCTCATGTTCTTCACTTCGGGCACGACCAGCTATCCGAAGATGGCGCTGCACAGCTACAAGTACGCGCTGGGGCACTACGTGACGGCCAAGTACTGGCACCTCGTCGAGCCCAACGGCCTGCACTTCACCATCTCGGAGACCGGCTGGGGCAAGGCGCTCTGGGGCAAGCTCTACGGGCAGTGGCTCTGCGAGGGCGCGATCTTCACCTACGACTTCACGCGCTTCGACGCGGAGAAGATCCTGCCGATGTTCGCCAAGTACAAGATCACGACCTTCTGCGCGCCGCCGACGATGTACCGGATGCTCATCAAGGAGGACATCTCGAAATACGACTTCAGCTCCGTCCGCCACGCCACGACGGCGGGCGAGGCGCTCAATCCCGAGGTGTTCGTGCAGTTCGAGAAGGCGACCGGCCTCAGGATCTACGAGGGCTTCGGCCAGACCGAGACGACGCTCGCCCTGGCGAACCTGATCGGCGACAGCCTCACGCCCGGCTCGATGGGCAAGCCCGTGCCGGACTACGGCATCGACCTCGTGGACGAGGACTGCAACAGCGTGCCGCCCGGCGAGCACGGCGAAATCGTCGTGCGCACCCCGCGTGACAATCCGCACCCCGGCATCTTCCTCGGCTACTACAAGGACGAGGAGAAGACGGCCGAAGCCTGGCGCGGCGGCGTCTACCACACGGGCGACCTGGCGTGGAAGGACGAGGACGGACACTACCACTACGTCGGCCGCGCCGACGACGTCATCAAGTCGTCGGGCTACCGGATCGGACCGGCCGAAATCGAAAACGTCATCATGGAACTGCCGTACGTGCTCGAATGTGGCGTCTCGGCGGCGCCGGACCCCATCCGCGGCCAGGTCGTCAAGGCCTCGATCCGCCTGGTGAAGGGCACGGTCGCCTCCGAAGAGCTCAAGAAGGACGTGCAGAACTACGTGAAGACGCATACCGCGCCCTACAAGTATCCGCGCATCGTCGTCTTCCGCGACGAGCTGCCCAAGACGATCTCGGGCAAGATCCAGCGCAACAAGCTGTAATGCGCGCACAGGGAGGCCAGCCGATGAAGACTTCGATGCTCACCGTCGCCGCCTGCGCGGCGCTGGCGGCCGTCGCCGAACCCGCAGCCGAACCCGCGACCGGGCAGGAAAGCCCGGTCCGGTTCGACGCCGGCGCCGACTTCCGCATCCGCCAGGAAATCATGGACAACCTGCCCGGCCTGCCGGGCGGCGGTCCCTACGCGATGACGACCACCGAACGCGCCAAGTACCGCAACCAGATGCGCTTCCGCCCGCGTGCGTGGTTCGAGGTCCAGACGGGCCCGTTCCGCCTCTATACGCGCATCGCGGACGAGTTCCGCTACTTCCCGGCGTCAAACGACCCGAAGAAGAAGCGTCCCTACTACTTCCCGGACGAACTCTTCCTCGACAACCTCTACCTGGACGCGCAGGGCCTTGAGGCCGCGTGGCTTTCCGCCGCCGGCGTCGAGTCGCTGGACTTCCGCCTCGGCCGACAGGATATGCTCGGCCCGAACGGCTCCATCTTCGGCCTCAACCGCATCATCGCCGAAGGCACGCCGACGGATGGCTCGCGGAGCTTCTACTCCGACATGGTCCGGGCGACGCTCCACTTCGACGCGACGAAACAGCTCGACGTCTTCGCCCTCTACGACAGCGGGCGCAACGACATCCGCTGGGGTACGAGCGGCAGCCGCGGCCGCTCGCTGAACTGCATCAACATGACCGACTCGAACGACCTGGACGAATGGGGCGGCGGCCTCGTCTATTCGCAGACGGCGCTCGAAGGCCGGCTGCCGTTCAAGCTCTACTCGATCTTCAAGCGGAGCGAGGCCCATACGAAGGGCACGGGCGCGAACGAAATCCGCGTTTCGGCGAAGGAGATCACGACGCTCGGCGTCCTGCTGCAGCCGCAGTTCACGGACAACTGGGGCATGGAAGTCGAGGCCGCCAAGCAGGTCGGCCGCATCTGCGACGGTAACCGCGAGGCGGGCGGACACATGGCGCACGTCGAGTTCAAGTACTTCACGGACTGTCTGCGCGCCTACAAGCCGACGCTCTCCTGGGCGACGACCTACTATTCCGGCGACCGGCACCGGACGGAATCGGACGACACCGACACCGCGTGGGATCCGATGTGGGGACGCTACACGCAGGACAGCGAGATGCTCGTCTACGGGACGCTCTACGAGAACTGCTGGTGGTCGAACATGATCTACACGAAGCTCAAGCTGACGATGAAGTTCGGTCCGCGCCACGGCTTCTACGTCTACTCCGGCCCGATGTTCGCGGCGGTGCAGGACCACCTCGGCCGCGCGGACCACGACGGCTCGACCTTCAAGGGCGTACTGTCCGCCGCGCGCTACGACTTCCCGATCCGCCTCGCCCCGAAGGACGCGACCGGCTTCGACCGCGTCGAGGTCTTCGCCCATGTCGTGGGCGAGCTCTTCAATCCCGGCGACTACTACGACAGCTCCAAGCCGGCCTGCTTCTTCCGCTGGCAGGTCGATTTCCGGTTCTGAGCCGTAGCGCCGGAAAGGGCCGGCCGTTTCCTCCTCCAT
>JBJEWA010000063.1:0-2901 GCA_051884805.1 Kiritimatiellia bacterium
TATTCTGTCTAACTTTGCTCGCCCCAGCCTGTCTACTTTTGCTCGCCCGCGAACAACCCTATGAAAATTGGCCATATCGATGATTACATTGTGTTTTTGCGCTTTGAATCACAATAAATCCAGATTCTTGCTGTACTTTCCGGCGTGGGGTCACGCCGGATACTAAAGACCGGGCGCCCGTTGCGCTGGCCAGCCAAGTACCCGCAGCGCCCTCGCTGCGGGGCGCGGTAACAGTCGCCGGGTACTCGAGCTGGGTCCTGCCACGGCGTGGGGTCACGCCGGGTACTAGGGACTGTCCGCCCGTTGCGCTGGAGAGCCGAGTACCCGCAGCGCCCTCGCTGCGGGGCGTGGTAACAGTCTCGCCGGGTGCTAGCGGTACGTGAGCCACGGCGTCCCTCTGGCCCCGCCTGTCCCTCTCGTCCCTGTCCTGCCCCGGCGTGAGGTCACGCCGGGTACTGGTGCTGGTGGAGCCATGGGAACCGCAACTGTACGCTTTCGTAAACTTCGGGGATTCAGCGCACAGGGTTATAAACGACGAAAATTGCCAGAAGCTCCCATTTTTTCGCCGTACCTCCGAGGGCCTGTCCCCGCTTTTCCCCATTTTTTCGCCGTATCTCTAAGGGCCTGTCCCCGCTTTTCCCGGCGATATCGTCCGGCGGACGCAATCTTAATTTCGACTGTGGTATAATTCCTCCTGCACAAGCAGGAGGAATTGCCATCATGAGACTGTCGTTAGCATCGATTCGCGACGAAAAGGACCTCTGGGAGAAAGCCGGCGTCAAACTGCCGCGGTTCGACGTCGAAGGCGTGCGCGCCGAAACCTCGCGCCGGCCCGAATGGGTCCATTTCGGCGCCGGCAACATCTTCCGCGGGTTCGTCGTTTCGCTCAACCAGCGCCTGCTGGAGTCGGGCGCGGCGCAAACCGGCATCATCGCCTGCGAAACCTTCGACGGCGAAATCATCGACCGCATCTACGCGCCTTTCGACAACCTGACGCTCAACGTGCTGCTGAACCCCGACGGCTCGACGACGAAAGAAGTGCTCGCCTCGATCGCCTGCGGAATGAAGGCCGACCTCGGCGACCCGGCGGCCCGGACGCGTCTGGCGGCAATCTTCCGGTCGCTTTCGCTGCAGATGGTTTCGTTCACCATCACCGAAAAAGGCTACCAGCTGCACCGCCCCGACGGCAGCCTGCTGCCGGTCGTCGAGCAAGACCTCGCGGACGGTCCGGACCGCTGCCGCCATGCGATGTCGATCGTCGCCGCCATGCTGCTCGAACGCTACCGCGCCGGGCGTCTGCCGATAGCCGTCGTTTCAATGGACAACTGCTCGCGCAACGGCGAGAAACTGCGCAACGCCGTGCTGGCCGTCGCCCGGGGCTGGACGGAGAACGGCAAGGTCCCGCCCGGCTTTCTCGACTATCTCGCCGACGAAACCGCCGTCGCCTTCCCGTGGTCGATGATCGACAAGATCACGCCGCGGCCGCACCCCCGGGTGCTCGCGATGCTGCAGGCCGACGGTATCGAAGGCATGGAGCCGATCGTGACGGACAAGAAGACTTTCATCGCCCCTTACGTCAACGCCGAAAAGCCGCAATACCTCGTCGTCGAGGATCGCTTCCCCAACGGCCGGCCGGCCCTCGAACGCGCCGGCGTCTACATGACCGATCGCGAAACGGTCAACCTGACGGAGAAAATGAAGGTGACCACCTGCCTGAACCCCCTGCACACCGCCATGTCGATGTTCGGCTGCCTCCTGGGCTATACGCTCATCTGCGAGGAAATGAACGACGCCGACATCGTCGCGCTCGTCAAACGCCTCGGCTACGACGAAGGGCTGCCGGTGGTGGTCGATCCCAAGATCCTCTCCCCGCGCGCCTTCATCGACGAAGTCGTCGGCGAACGGCTGCCCAACGTGTTCATGCCGGACGATCCGCGCCGGATCGCGACCGACACTTCGCAGAAAGTGGGCATCCGCTTCGGCGAAACCGTGAAATCGTATCTGCGCGAAGGCCGCGATCTGGGCGCGCTCGTCGCCCTGCCGCTGGCGATCGCCGGCTGGTTCCGCTATTTGCTCGGCGTCGGCGACGACGGAAAGCCCATCGAGATTTCGCCCGACCCGCTGAAGGAAGAACTGCGCGCGGCCTTGCGCGACGTCGTCTGGGACGATCCCGCTTCGTATGCAGGGCAGCTGCGTCCGCTGCTCGCCAACGCGGCGATTTTCGGCTCCGACCTCGCCCAGACGCCGCTCGCCGAACGCATCGAAACGCTCTTCGTGCAGATGCTCGCCGGTGCCGGCGCCGTCCGCCGCACGCTGCACGGGCAGATGACGGCTTGAGCCGCCGCCGCGCCAATGGCTTGCCTGCGCACTTGAAGGGAAAAATGCGCTTGCCGTAACTTTTGGGCAATGTGGCAAATTCTGGAATGACAAAGTCTAATATAGGTGTTCCCAAGGGATATCCATATATAGACTCAGGCGAGTTATATTCATGTATAAAGCAGAAAGTGGCTATTTATGGTGAAGTATAAGTCGCAATCTCGCAAAGCCAATCATAGCTGACGATCCAATAGAATAGCCCCTTATCCAAGATTTTGCCGCATTACCGACAAATGAATGTAGATGTATCTGCAACAAATGATTGCTATGGAATTTATGAGTGACTTATAAAATTGCTAATATCTTGTTTGGCGTGAGTCAGTCTTCTATAATGGTGCGCAGTAACAAACCAATCAAAGGAGGTATTTCTTATGCTGAACGAAAATGTCGTGAAACTGCTGAAAGCAAATATGTGGGATCTGGCTACCTGCGCGGACGGTGAGCCCAATGTGGTTCCTGTTGCGTTCAAAGATGTGACCGAGGACGGCAAGCTGGTGGTGGGCGATGTATTCCTGGAGACCACCC
>JBJEWA010000064.1:0-12818 GCA_051884805.1 Kiritimatiellia bacterium
TCAGACAGTATCAAATCACAACCGGCGGTTCGGCGGCGACCTATTATCTGCACTGGAAGGTATCGTCAGACAGTATCAAATCACAACTCGCAATTGTTCCCAAACGGTCGAATCTGAACTGGAAGGTATCGTCAGACAGTATCAAATCACAACACTCATTGTTCTTTCCTTTCTGTTTGGTTACTGGAAGGTATCGTCAGACAGTATCAAATCACAACTATGATTTTTACTGGCCCGCTCTTGCTCAACTGGAAGGTATCGTCAGACAGTATCAAATCACAACCGGCGGAGTGACCGCCTTGCCCCCTTCGGAACTGGAAGGTATCGTCAGACAGTATCAAATCACAACTCGTAAGACTAAGTATGATTTCTATTGGCACTGGAAGGTATCGTCAGACAGTATCAAATCACAACTCCGTCGTCGCGGCAAGCGTCACGACTACTACTGGAAGGTATCGTCAGACAGTATCAAATCACAACTATTAAGTGAACAACCCCTTTTATTGTTGACTGGAAGGTATCGTCAGACAGTATCAAATCACAACTGGGCATGATCCAGCCGCTGGTGGCGATGCACTGGAAGGTATCGTCAGACAGTATCAAATCACAACGTCTGGGTGCGAAACGAGCAGTCGCTCGGACTGGAAGGTATCGTCAGACAGTATCAAATCACAACTGGATGATGATGCAGCCGCACTTCGTCTCTACTGGAAGGTATCGTCAGACAGTATCAAATCACAACCTGCATCGTGGGGGCGCGGGTCGCCCCGACTGGAAGGTATCGTCAGACAGTATCAAATCACAACTCCTTGGCGTTCAACTCCCGCACGATGGTACTGGAAGGTATCGTCAGACAGTATCAAATCACAACTTGCACTTCGTCTCGAACGCCTCCATCGGACTGGAAGGTATCGTCAGACAGTATCAAATCACAACACGGGCGACGAGAACAGCGCAAGCGAAATACTGGAAGGTATCGTCAGACAGTATCAAACCATGTACAGATGCTACGAGTGCTGCGGCTGCCTGTGGCCTGCAGATGCGGAGATTGATAAGCGCCTTGGTGCCGACCTTCCGATTGGGGGACGACGGCGTGTCAGCCGTCCGGCTGTCTGAACCGTTCAATTGTCAAAGACCGAGTAGCTCCCAATCGTCGTCCGTACCCAGTTGTTGTTCGTAGTATAACATAATAATTGCGGCCGGGGAACGGTTCCGGGCGGCGCCGTGCGGTCTGCTGGCGTGCGGCGGCTTTTCTCCGGCGATGACTGGTTGGCCGTGGCAGCGTCTGCCCGGAGATCGTGGCGCCATTGTGGGCGTTGCGTTCCGCGACGGCATATGGTAGACTTGCGGCATGATTCTGGATACTTTCAGTCACGCTTGGCGCTATTCCGCGCTCCATCCGCTTTTGCGGACCGCTTTTGATTTCCTGGCCGATCCGGCCTTGGCGATGCGTCCGTGCGGGCGCTACGAGCTGGACGGTTCGCGGCTCTATGTCAGCATAGAGGAGTACGACACCAAGCCCCTTTCGCAGGCCGTGCTTGAGGCGCATCGCCGCTATCTCGACATTCAGACCCTGGTCTCCGGCACGGAACAGGTCGGCTGGGCGCCGCTTGCCGGGCAGCCGGTGCGCACGCCCTACGACGAGGCGCGGGACATTGCTTTCTACGACGGCGAGTTCGCGCCGCATCTGCTCGTCCCGGGCCGGTGGATGCTCCTTTTCCCCCAGGACGCCCACGCCCCTCAAATCGCCCTCGACAAGCCCGTTCGCGTCCGCAAGGCCGTTGCGAAGATTCTGCTCTGAAGTTCTCTCGCGTCCCGCACGGTCCCGACGGTACGGCGTCCTCGCCGCATGGCCTGGACACCTTGCCGCCGCGAGACCTGATTCCGGTTCCTTGCCTGCGCCAGACGCGGCTCGCAGCTGGCGGCGGAAGGTGGACGAGCTTGACGCGATGCGCGCCTGCCCGTTCCCGCTCAGGTCCACGCCAATTTTGATATAATAAACGGCAATGATTGCCTATTTGAGGGGCATTTTGGCGGAAAGGGAGCCGACGCGGGCCGTAATCGAGGCCGGCGGTGTCGGTTACGAGGTGCTTATCCCGGTTTCCACTTACGAAAAGCTACCGCGGACGGGGAACGAGGCGAAGCTGCTCGTTTGCCACTGCGTTCGCGAAGACGACGAACTGCTCTTTGGCTTCGCCACGAAAGACGAGCGGGAGCTGTTCGGGAAGCTTACCTCCGTCTCCGGCGTCGGTCCGAAGAGCGCGTTGGCGATTCTTTCCGGTGCGTCGGTCGGCGAGCTGTCGATGGCGATTGCGGGCGGAGACGCGAAGCGGCTTGCCGCCGTCAAGGGCGTCGGCAAGAAGACGGCCGAGAAGATCTGCGTGGAGCTGCGCGACAAGGTCGATGCGTTTGCCGGTCGCGGCGAGGCAGGGCCTTCGCCGATTGTCCGCGACGCGCTGGCGGCCCTGCGGGCGCTGGGCTTCAACGAAGAGACGTCCGCCAAGATGATCGCGGACGTGCTGGCGAGGGATCCGGCCGCCGCCGATGTGGAGAAGATCATCAAGCAGGCCTTGTCTGGAAGAAAATAACGGGAATACGGGAGGGTGCGTCCAATGAAGCGACTGTCTTTTGCCTTTGGTTGCCTGCTGCTGGCCATGACGGCGTCCGCGACGGCGGAATGGCGGCACGGCGAGCGGCAGCCGGTGTGGCCGGAGGGGAAGATTCCGAATTTCCAGGCGCATCAGATCGGTGCGATGACGGATGAGGTCAAGGACGCGGGCTTCAAGCCCGACGAGCACCGCATGCCGTATCTCGAGTGGTTCGAGAAGCCGGCGAAGCCGAACGGCGCCTGCATGATCCTCGTGTCCGGCGGCAGCTACATGAGCTGCTGCGACGTCGGTCTGATCAAGCTCTGGAAGGAGACGTTCTCGAACCTCGGCTACCAGACGGTCAACCTCGTCTACCGGACGCCGCGGGCGAAGGGCCTGCCGGTCTACCAGAGCGCGTGGGAAGACGGGCAGCGGGCGGTCCGTCTCGTCCGTTCGCAGGCGGCGGCGCGCGGCTTCGACCCGGAGAAGATCGGCGTCATCGGCATGTCCGCCGGCGGCCATCTCGTGACGATGCTGGCGACGAGCGCACTGACGCCCGCGTATGCGAAGATCGACGCCTTGGACGAGCTGCCGTGCCACGTCAACTGGTGCATCGCGCATGCGCCGGCGTACAACACGGCGACGAGCGCGGGTGGCGATGCGCGCCCCCAGGACGGCACGACGTTCGCCCCGTCCGTCAACCCCTGCTTCAAGTTTGACGCGAAGACGTGTCCGATCAGCTTCCATCACGGGGGGACGGACCCGTATACGCCGAACGGCTCGACGCTCTGCTACCGCGAACTCCGCAAGCGCGGCGTGCCGGCCGAACTGCACCTGTATGCGGACAAGGCGCACGGGGCGCACGGGCTGGAGCGCGCGCTCGAGTTCCTGAACCAGATGGAGTTCGTCGCCAAGCTCGGCCGTGCGCAGGCGCAGGACCACCGGTTCATGCCCGGCGACACGATCCGCACCGAGAAGGAATATCTCTGGCCGGCCGGCCAGAAGCCGGACGCCGCGGAGAATCAGCGGTACGAGCCGTATCTCGTGTGGTTCGTGCCGGAGAAGCTCACGACGAAGGCGATCCAGGTGGTCGTGCCGGGCGGCGGCTACGGCTTCTGCAATTTCAATGGCGAGGGCACGCCGGTTGCGCACTACCTGAACGGCAAGGGCATGACGACGGTGGTGGTCATGTATCGCTGTCCGCGTCCGCCGGGCCGGCCCAAGCACCTGAGCGGCTGGCAGGACGCGCAGCGCGCGATCCGCCTCGTGCGCCATGAGGCGCCGGCGCGCGGACTCGATCCCGACCGCATCGGCCTGATGGGCTTCTCGGCGGGCGGACACCTCACGCTGATGACGGCGACCAACGCGCGAACGCCGGCCTACGAGCCGGTGGACGACATCGACCGGCTGCCCTGCAAGGTGCAGTGGGCGTGCCCGATCTACCCGGCCTATGCGCTGACGGACGGCGCGGACATCCCCAACACGACGGGCGGCAACGACGATTCCGCCGTGCTCGTGCCCGAGTTCGCGTTCGACGCCGACACGCCGCCGATGTGCTTCGTGCACGGCGATGCGGACGGCTGGGCGGCGATGAACTCGGTGAAGTGCTGGGAGAAGCTGCGGACGATGGGCGTTCAGAGCGACTTGCACACGCTTGCCAAACGCGGGCATTGCTTCCAGTTCAATGCGTCGCCGGGCACGGGCAGCTGGACCTGGCTCGACCAGGTCTGGGACTTCCTGAGCCGCAAGGGACTGAACCGGTGAGTTGAAGTTGAAGTTGGAGTTGGAGTTTGAAGTTTGGAGTTGAAGGGGTGAGAGGAAAACATATGAAGAATCTGACGGCTGACGAGTTGCGCGACCTGTACCTGGGCTTTTTCGAGTCGAAGGGCCACAAGATCATCCCCGGCGCCTCGGTGATCCCCGAGAACGATCCGACCGTGCTTTTCACGACGGCGGGCATGCATCCGCTGGTGCCGTACCTGATGGGGGCGATGGAGCACCCGGCGGGGACGCGCCTGACGGACGTGCAGAAGTGCGTCCGCACCGGCGACATCGACGCGGTCGGCGACGCGGCGCACCTCACGTTCTTCGAGATGCTCGGCAACTGGTCGCTGAACGACTACTTCAAGCAGGAGGCGATTGGCTGGTCCTTCGAGTTCCTGACGACGAAGCTCGGCTTCCGTCCGGAGCAGCTCAACGTCACGGTGTTCCGCGGCGAGGGCAAGGAGGGCGACGAGGGCTACATCCCGGCCGACGAGGAAGCCGTCGCGATCTGGAAGTCGCTCGGCCTGCCCGACGAGCGCATCTTCCGCCTGCCGCGCGAGGACAACTGGTGGGGTCCGGCCGGCACGACCGGCCCGTGCGGTCCCGACACCGAGATGTTCATCGACACCGGCAAGGCGAAGTGCAGCCCGGAGTGCCGCCCCGGCTGCCACTGCGGCAAGTACGTCGAGATCTGGAACGACGTCTTCATGCAGTACAACAAGAACGAGGAGGGCAAGTTCGTTCCGCTCGGGCGGCACAACGTCGATACGGGCATGGGCGTCGAACGCACGATCTGCATGCTGTCCGGTGCGCCGACCGTCTACGACACCGAGATCTTCGCGCCGATCATGCAGGCGATCGACGCGCTGGCCAACGTGCCGGCGGGGATGGACCCGGCGGACGTGCTCAAGGCCCGCCGCGTCATCGCCGACCACCTGCGCACGGCGACGTTCATCCTCTGCGACCCGAAGGGCAGCGTGAAGCCGGGCAACGTCGGCGCGAACTACGTCCTGCGCCGCCTGATCCGCCGCGCGGTGCGCTTCGCCCGCATGATCGGCATCGCGCCCGGCTTCACGGTGAAGCTGGCCGAGACGATCTGCGAGAAATACGCCCACGCCTATCCCGAGCTCAAGGTCAATCTTGCGACGTGCAAGCTCGACCTTGAGGCCGAGGAGGCGCGTTTCAACCGGACGCTCGACAAGGGCGAGGCCCGGTACAACAAGGTGGCGGGCGCGCTGAAGGAACACGGGCAGACCCGCATTTCCGGCAAGCTCGCGTTCGAGCTTTACGACACGTTCGGCTTCCCGTTCGAGATGACGTGCGAGATGGCGGCGAAGGACGGGCTGACGGTCGACAAGGAGGGCTTCGAAGCGGCGAACCGCAAGCATCAGGAGCTTTCCCGGACGACGAGCGCAGGCTCGTTCAAGGCCGGCTTGCAGGACAACTCCGCGGTCGTCACGCGCATGCACACGGCGACGCATCTCCTACACGCGGCGTTGCACCAGGTGCTCGGCCCGACGGCGAACCAGCGGGGCTCGAACATCACGGCCGAGCGCCTGCGCTTCGACTTCACCTGGCCGGAGAAGCTGACGGAAGCGCAGAAGGCCGCGATCGAGCAGCTCGTCAACGAATGGATCGCGCAGGGCATCGAGGTCACGAAGAAGACGACGACGGTCGAGGAGGCGAAGGCCGAGGGCGCGATGGCGCTGTTCGGCGCGAAGTACGGGGACAAGGTCTCGCTGTACACGATTGGCGACGTCTCGAAGGAAATCTGCTGCGGTCCGCACGTGACCAACACGAAGGAGCTCGGCTCCTTCAAGATCAAGAAGGAAGAGTCGTCGTCCGCCGGCGTCCGCCGCATCAAGGCGGTCATTGGCAACTTGGCGTGAGAATGATATAATGCCGTGCCATGAAGACGTGCAGAGCATTCCTTGTCCTTGCGCTGGTCGGGGCGGCCGCCACGGCGACGGCCCAGTCGGCGATGCCGTCCACGAGCGCCGGCGGGGCGCGCTACGCGACTGACGCCTATCCGGGCTTCGACGTCGAGGAGGGAAACGTCAAGCCGGAGCGGAAGGAGCCGCGTTGGTTCTCCTTCCTCAACGGGCCCAACCGGGGGACGGCGGCCGAGCAGTTCGCCTATTGCCAGGAGCTGGTGGCGGCGGAGGACTATGCGAAGGCCGCGCGGCAGCTGGACGCCCTGGTGCGGGAGTGGCCGACGGCGCCGGAGGCCTGGAAGGCCCAGCTCCAGTACGCCGACCTGCTGCTCGACCGCCTGCATGATGCCGAGGAGGCCTTTGCGGCCTACCGCTATCTGCTGGACTTCTATTCGCTGCAGTGCGACTACGGCGCGGTCGCCGACAAGCTGTACCGGGTCGCCGGTGCGCTCAGGCTCGCGGGCAAGGAGATCATGTTCGTGCGGTTTGCGAACACGGTCGACGTTCGCCGCGCCTACGAGGCGTGCATTCTGCGCGCGCCCGGGGCGGACTGGGTGCCCGAGGCGCTCCTGACCGTTGCCGGGCTCCGCGAGGACGAAGGCAAGCTGGCGGAGGCCGTGAAGGTCTACGAGAATCTCCGGAACGTGCATCCGTCCTCTCCGGAGGCGCTGACGGCGGTCGCCCGCGAGGCGGCGCTGCGGATGCGGATCCTGCGCGAGCACGCCTACAACCGCGCCCGCTGCCAGGACACGATTAACTTCATGAAGCTGGCGCTTCGGACGTGCCGACCGGACGATGCCGCCGAGATCCAGGCCTTCCTCGCGGAGGCGGAGGGCCTCGTCGAGGAAGAGGCCTACCGGGGGGCGGCGTTCTACGATTCCCGGACGCGGACGGCAAGGAGCGCGGTTGCGGCCTACGAGAAGTACCTGGAGGCCTATCCGCAGGGGGCGCATGCCGACGAGGTGCGCGACCGGCTTGAAATCCTGAAGGGGAATGCGAATGAGCGGTAAGAGGTGGCGTGTGCTGGGGCTGGCGGGGCTGCTGGCGGTCTGCGGATGCGGGACGGACTACTGCTGGCGCTCGTCGGTGCCGGCGGACGTGCGGTCGGTGTCCGTGCCGACGTTTCGGAACGAAAGCGAGGTTTCCGAGGCGGGCGCCGTGGCGACGCGCCAGCTGCTGCGCGAGTTCCAGCGCGAGGGGACGTTCCGCATCCGGCCGGCGGGCGAGGACGCCCTGGAGATCCAGGGCGTGATCAAGTCCGTGACGGCGGCGACCTCGGCGTATGACCGCCGCAGCGGGCTGCAGACGTCGATCTGCGACTTCGCGGCCATAGCGGAGATCTCCGTGATCGACCGGCGTTCGCGCAAGGTCCTGGTCGACAACCGGCGCTACTGCGGGCGCACGAGCGGCAGCGTGCGTCAGGACCGCACGACGGCGATGCGTGACGTTTCCGGGCGGCTGATGGACGATCTGGCGCGGCAGGTCGTGGACGACGTCCTCAACTTGAAATGGTGAAAGGCGACTGCAGATGAATGAGGTGCACGCGGTAATCGAACTCAAGATCACGCCCCAGCGCGACGCCGGCTTCGGCCGCATCGCCGAGCGGGTGACGCGGTTCGAGCAGGTCGAGGCCTGCTTTCTCATGAGCGGCGCGTATGACTTGCTGGTCTTTGTCAAGGGCGACAGCCTGCAGGATGTCGCGCAGTTCGTCGCGCAGGACCTGTCCACGCTGGACGGCGTGCTGTCGACGGCAACGCATTTCATGCTGAAGACGTACAAGGCCGGCGGCGTTCTCGGCAAGATGGACGATGAGCGGATGGAGGTCTCGTAATGGCGGTTGACCTGGCGCAGAAGGCGCAGAACTTCACGAATCGCGGACGGCAGGCGCTTGAGACCGGGCGGTACGAACTGGCCGTCGATATGCTGATGGAGGCGGTGTCGGCGGCGCCGGACGTGCTGGAGACCCGCAAGCTCCTGCGCGCGGCCCAGATCGCCAACTTCCGCAAGCACGGCAAGGCCGGCTTCGGCGCCAAGCTCGGGTACATGATGGCCCGGCAGAAGATCATGGCGCTGGTCAAGAAGGGCAAGGGGGAGGAGGCCATGGCCGAAGCGGAGAAGCTGCTCTGCCAGAATCCCCTGGACGCGGACAACATCGAGGCGGCGGTCAAGGCGGCGGAGGCCGCCGGCCGGGCGGACCACGCGGCCGTCTCCATCGAGGCGGCGTACGAGTGCTCGAACAAGGACACGTCGCTCCTGGAGCGCGTCGCCACCTACTACACGATGGCCAAGCGCTGGGACAAGGCTCGCGACGCCTACCGGAAGCTGTCGGAGATGAAGCCCGGCGACCAGCGCGTGATGCAGCTGCTGAAGAACGCCGAAGCCCAGGCCACGATGAACTCCGGCTGGGTCGAGACGGCCGGCAAGAAGGGCGGCTTCCAGAACCTCATCGCCAACAAGGAGCAGGCCGCGCGGCTCGACGCGGCGAACAAGGCGGTCGTTTCGGGCGACGATGCCGAGATCCTGATCCAGGAGAAGCTCAGGCAGATCGAGGCGGAGCCGAAGAACATGAACGCCCGCCGCGCCCTCGCCCGCATTTACGTCCAGGGGAAACGCTACTACGAGGCGATCGAGGTCCTGCAGCAGGCCATCGAGGTCTCCGGCACCATGGATCCGGAACTCGACCGCATGCTGTCGCAGACCAAGGTCCAGTACTACGACCAGCAGATCGAGGCCCTGCGGGCGAACGGGCAGGAAGACGACGCCGTCAGCATGGAGGGCGAGAAGAACCAGTTCGTGTTCGACGACCTGGCCGCGCGCGTCGAGCGCTATCCGAACGACCTGCATCTGCGCTTCGAGCTGGGCAAGCTGTATTTCACGTATGGCTACTATGACGATGCGCTGACACACCTGCAGCTGGCGCAGAAGAGCCCGAAGGACCGCCTGTGGGCGCTGTACTACCTGGCGATGTGCTTCCTCAGCCAGGGGCAGACCGACATGGGCGTCATGCAGCTGGAGGCGGCGCGCGACGCGCTGCCGACGATGGACGAGCTGAAGAAGAAAGTCGTCTACCAGCTCGGCCTTTGCGCCGAAGCGGCCGGCGACCTCGAAAAGGCCTATCAGTACTACAAGGACGTCTATTCTTCCGACGTTGGCTTCGAGGATCTTTCCGAGCGCATGCTCGCCGTCAGTCAGGCGTTGAAGGCGCAGGGATGATGGCAGCCCACTGGAGAGTCGAACTCCACTAACAGCCATGAAAAGGCTGTGTCCTAGCCGATAGACGAGTGGGCCAAAAACGAATGTAGTATATCAAAAGGGATGACGGACCGTCAAGCGTACGTGGCGTTCAACCTGACGGACAAGGTCGGGTTTGCGACTGTCGCCGACTTGGCGGAGCGGGCCGGTTCCGTCGCGGCGGCCTGGGAGGGCTATCCGAAGAAGGTGTCCCGGACGGGCGGAGCCGTCGACTGGGAAGGGGAGCTGGCGCGGGCGAAGCAGCTGGGCGTCGAGGTGGTCACGCCGGACGATGCCGGCTATCCGGAGGCGCTCAGGCAGGCGCCGGGTGCGCCGCTGGCCCTCTACGTGAAGGGGGCGGTGTCCGCGTTGTCCAAGCCGATGATCGCGCTGGTCGGCACGCGACGGGCGACGGCGTACGGGCGCGATCTGGCGGGACGGCTGGCCTACGACCTCTGCCAGGCGGGCTGGGGCGTCGTGTCCGGGCTGGCGGTGGGCATTGACGGCGCCGCGCATCGCGGTGCGCTGGATGCGGTCGGCGTCACGGTCGGCGTCATCGGTTCCGGGCTAGATCGGTTCTATCCGGAGGAGAACCGGGAACTGGCGCGTGAAATCGTCCGTCGGGGCGGCGCCGTCGTGAGCGAATTTCCGTTCGGGCGCCCGCCGGACCAGGAAACCTTCCCCATTCGCAATCATGTCGTCGCCGCCTTGGCGCGCGGGGTTGTCGCCGTCGAGGCTCCGCTTCGGAGCGGAACGCTGATTACGGCGGGCATTGCCGTCGACCTCGGGCGGACGGTCATGGCCGTCCCGGCGCGCGTCGGTGACCGCATGTCCGCCGGTTGCCTTAAACTCGTCCGCGACGGGGCGATTCTCGTCCGCGACGTCGACGACATCCTTGAGGCGATGAGCGAACTCATGCCCCGGTCCGCCCTTTCGGCGCGGACGGAGCGCACCGGGCCGCAGGCCGCGGAACGCGACCCCGAGACGCCGCCCTACGGCGCCGAGGAAGCGCTGGTGATGCTGCATGTCGACGAGGACGGCGTCACCATCGACGAACTCGTGCGCAAGACGAAGCTTCCCGTGGCGCGGGTCAATGCGCTAGCGATGTCCCTGCGCATCAAGGGATTTGTCAGGTTTTTGCCCGGTAACCGAATTTCACTGTTGACGCCGAGCCGCGCTTTTTGATATACTGCCCAACCAATCACGCAAGCCAGGTTAGCACAGTTGGTAGTGCGGCTCATTCGTAATGAGCAGGTCGGGGGTTCGAATCCCTTACCTGGCTCCAGTTGGCGGGAGTAGATCAATTGGTTAGATCAACAGATTGTGATTCTGTGGGTTGCGGGTTCGAGTCCCGTCTCCTGCCCCAGCTTTCGCCATATGCGGAGTTGGCGGCTTAAGAAAGTACGGAGAGTATAATGACGATCATCGAAGCGCTGGTGGATCTTCAGGAAGTCGATGGGCGCATCCGCGAACTGAACATTGAATTGAAGGATCTCCCTCAGCGCAAGGCCCGCGAGACGGCGCGTCTTTCCGGTGTGAGCGCCGATCTGCTGGCGGCCAAGGCCAATCAGGAGTATGCCGAGCGCCGCGTGCGGGATTTCGAGGCCGAGGCCGAGGCGAAGGCCGCCAAGATCCAGGAGCTCAAGAAGACCCAGCTGGGGCTCAAGACCAACAAGGAATATCAGGATTTCTCGCTTCAGATCGATCTCGTCAACCACGAGCTGGAGGCGAGCCGGAACAATGCCGACGCGGCGATGGACGATTTGCCGTCGGCGCAGGCGCGCATCGACGACGCCCAGGCGAAGTACGATGCCGAGAAGGGCGACGTCGACCGGTTCTGCGCGGAGATTGACGAGCGCATTGCGGCGGTGACGGCGGAGTTGGCCGAGGCCCAGCAGGAGCGCGCCGAGAAGGCGAAGGCGGTCTTCGACCCGAAGTTCATGCTCTACTACGAGCGCCTGCGCGTGAAGCGCTGGCCGGTGGTCGTTCCGCTGACCAGCGACGGCGTCTGCGACGGGTGCCATCTCGTCCAGCCGCCGAGCGTCGGTCAGCTGGCCGACGCGAATGCGAAAAACGGCGAGGCAGGCAGGCCCCAGTCGATTGTCGCGTGCACGATGTGCGGCCGCATCCTCTATCGGGCCTGAGGCCGGGCCGCTCTTTGAGATTTTCTCCTGAAGCGACGCGCGAGTGACCGATCGCTGTCCGCGAGGGCAGAGGAAAGTCCGGACTCCGCAGGGCAGAGGATCCGCCTGTCAAGGGCGGAAGGCGTCGGGCGACCCGACGCGATGGAAAGTGCCACAGAAAACAGACGTGCCTTGTTCCGCGCCTTGTGTGCGAAGCGGGGTAAACGGTGAAAGGGCGGTGTAAGAGACCACCGGCGGGGCGTGAGAGCGTTCCGCGCAAGGCAAACCCTCCTCGGAGCAAGATCAAATAGGGGACCGACCGGCGGCCCGTCGGGAGCCTGCCGCAGGGCGGGCTAAGGTTCCGGGTTGATTGCTCAGACGAATGATCGGATCGACCGTCGTCCGCAAGGGCGGCGGCCGAGAACAGAATCCGGCTTATTCGCCGCGCGTCGCTTCAGGGGAAAGTCGCGGCGGCGGGCCTGAACGGAACCTGAAAATCGGGCGCGTCCGCTGGAACCGCGGGGAACCGGCCTGGACGGAGGACGCGTCGTCGGGAGCTGTGGGATGGGGGTCGGCAGTGGCAATGGCGGAGAAATGAAAGTTATCTGCGGTAAGCGCTGGAAGGGGAGCGCCGTTTTGGTCGCGGCCTACTTCTTTACGCAGGGTTGTCCGATTCTGCCTGCGGCCCTGACGTCGATCGCTGCCGATTTGGGGGTGAGTTCGGAGCGCGTCGGGACGGTCGTCTCCGTGCATTCCGCCGTCCTCGGCGCGGCTTTTTTCTTTTCGGGCGTCCTCGCGGATCGTTTCTCGCGCCCGCTGCTGGCGGTCGCGGGTTCGGTCGGAACGGCGCTTTCGTTTCTCTGCTGCGCGGCGGCGCCGGATTACTGGACGCTGCTGTCGGCCTCGGGCGATGGCGTGCAAATGAAAAAGTGACGGAATGAGGGGACAGCCGATAGCCGCTGATTATTGTCGCTTTCTCGGGCTGTTCGTTCAGTTGGAACAATGCAAAATGCGGGGACAGACCCTCTGAAAATGAGGGGACAGACCCTCCGCGATATGGCGAAAACCGGCGGTTGACTGTCGATTCCCGCCGCTTATCGCCTTGTGCCGCCATCCCAGAGTATTACGAAATCGTAAGGTTTTCGTAAGCTTTTCGTAAGGCTTTTTCCTGTTCGATC
>JBJEWA010000065.1:0-12726 GCA_051884805.1 Kiritimatiellia bacterium
CAAACTGTCTAACTTTGCTCGCCCGAAAAGTCTAACTTTGAACTTCGGCCAACATTGGGCGGTGCCGACGGCGATTTTTTTGGTATAATCCACACGTAATGAGCAAGAGCAGAAGAATCGTCGTCACCAGTGCGCTCCCCTACGCGAACGGAGACATCCACCTCGGCCATCTCGTCGAATACATCCAGACCGACATCTGGGTGCGGTTCCAGAAGCTGCGCGGCAACGACTGCCTCTACATCTGCGCCGACGACACGCACGGTACGCCGGTCATGATCCGCGCCCGCCGCGAGGGCATCACGCCCGAGGAGCTGATCGCGCGTTCGCATGCGGACCATCTCCGGGACTTCACCGGCTTCCAGATCGCGTTCGACAACTACTACACGACGAACTCGCCGGAAAACCGGGAACTGTCCGAACAGGTCTACCTGGCGGCGGAGAAGCGGGGCTTCATCACGAAGAAGACCACGCCCCAGCTTTACTGCGAGCATTGCCGGATGTTCCTGCCGGACCGCTTCGTGAAGGGCGTATGCCCGAAGTGCGGCGCGGAAGGGCAGTACGGCGACAGCTGCGACCGGTGCGGGGCGACCTACGGCGCCGAGGAGCTGGGCTGCCCGACGTGCACCACCTGCGGCGGCACGCCGGTCGTGCGGGATTCGGAGCATCTCTACTTCGAGCTGGAGCCGCAGCGCGACTACCTGGAGCGGTGGATTCCGGAGCATACGACGAGCGACGTCTCCAACAAGCTGCTCGAATGGTTCAAGGAGCCGCTTCGCGGCTGGTGCATTTCGCGCGACGCGCCGTACTTCGGCTTCGAGATCCCCGGGTACCGGGACAAGTTCTTCTACGTCTGGGTCGATGCGCCGATCGGCTACGTCGCCTCGCTCCGGAACTGGTGCGAGCGGCACGGGCGGGGCGACCTCTGGAACGACGAGGAAGTCGAGCTCTACCATTTCATCGGCAAGGACATCATCCGCTTCCACTGCCTGTTCTGGCCGGGCATGCTGCGGGCCGCCGGTCTCCGGGGGCCGAACAAGGTGTTCGTGCACGGCTTCCTCACCGTCAACGGCGAGAAGATGTCCAAGTCGAAAGGCACGTTCGTCAACGCGCGTACCTACCTTGACCACCTGCCGCCGGAGGCGCTGCGCTACTACTACGCGGCCAAGCTCGGTGGCACGACCGACGACATGGACCTCAATCTGGAGGACTTCGTCCGGCGCGTGAACTCCGACCTGGTCGGCAAGATCACCAACATCGCCTCGCGCGGGGCGCAGATGCTCCAGAAGCGGCTGGGCGGCCGGCTCGGCGCGTTGGACGGCGAGGGGCGGGAGCTGGTCGGGCAGTGCCGCGCCGCCGGCGAGACGATTGCGAAGGCCTACGAGGAGCGCCGCTTCAGCCAGGTCGTCGTCGAGATCTGCCGACTGGCCGACGCGGCGAACGCCTACTTCGACCGGCGCGAACCCTGGAAGACGGCCGCGACCGATCCGGAGGCGACCCGGACGACGCTGACGGCGGCGCTCAACGCCTTCCGCATCATCGCCATCTACCTCAAGCCGATCCTGCCCGCGTATGCGGACAAGGCGATGCGGCTCTTCGGCGAGTCGGAGTGGACGTGGCAGTCGGCGGCGACGGCGCTGGAGGGCGTGGAGCTGGGTGCCTACGAGTACCTGGCCAGCCGGATCGACGCGAAGCAGGTCGGGGCGATGGTCGCCGCGGCGACCGTGAAGCCGGCCGAGTCCGGCGAAGTCGCGCACGAGTCGCGGGCGAGCAAGCACAAGGCCGAGGCCGCCTCGGCGGCGCCGGCGGCGAAGCCGGAGATCGCGTTCGGCGACTTCGAGCGGCTGGACCTCCGCATCGGCACCGTGACGAGCTGCGAGACCGTGCCGAAGAGCGCGAAGCTCCTCAAGTTCGTGCTGGACGCAGGTCCGCTGGGTCGGCGCACGATCTTCTCGGGCATCCGCCAGGCCTATCCCGACCCGTCGGTCCTGGTCGGCAAGGAAGTCGTCTTCGTCGCCAACCTGCCGCCGCGCAAGATGTCCGTCGGCGTGTCGGAGGGGATGATCCTCTACGCCGGGACGCCGGGGGCGGACGGCGGCGTGCTCGTTCCCACCGCCGTCGCCGGCGGCGGCACCCCCGTCACCTGAAAACCGCCGTCGGGATTCCGCTCATGTCACTGCTTGCCCTGGCGACGATTGCGATGTGGACGGCTGCGGCCGTCTGCCTGGCCTGGTACGCGGCTTCGGTCGCCGGCGAAGTGACCTACGTCACGCTGGCGGACGGGCGGCGGCAGGAACGGTCGCTGCCGCTCGCCTACAAGATGCTCCTGCCCTTCGTCGGCAACTGCTCCCGGCTCGTCGCCCTGCCGTTCTTCGCCCGTCAGGTCGAGGCGGCGGAAGTGCAGCTGGTCGCGGCGGGCTACGAGGGGCTGCTGACGGGGCGCGAGTTCGTCTCCCTGAAGCTGCTCCTGCCGATGGTCGTCGCACCGGTGGGCGCGCTGGCCGTGCTGTGGCTGTCGGCGCTGTCCCCGGAGCTTGGCTCGCCGGCCGCGATGCTGGCGGTGCTTGCCGTCGCCGTCGCCTACTTCCAGCCGCTCGCGTGGCTCCGGCGGGCGCTGAAGCGGCGGCATCTCTCCATCCAGAAGTCGCTGCCGTTCGTGCTGGACCTGCTGACGCTCAGCGTGGAGGCGGGCATGGACTTCATCAGTGCGCTCCAGCGCAACTGCCGGCTGCGGCGGCTCGATCCCCTGAACGAGGAGCTGCTGCGGATGACCAAGGAGATCCAGGTCGGCGCCTCCCGCCGGGAGGCGCTGCGCCAGATGGCGGACCGCGTTCGCCAGCCCGACCTCCGGGCGGTGGCGCACGCGCTGATTCAGGCGGACGAGCTGGGCGTGTCGATCGGCTCCATCCTGCGCATCCAGTCGGAGCAGCTGCGCGCCCGCCGCTTCGACCGGGCCGAGAAGCTGGCGTCCGAGGCGCCGGTCAAGATGCTCGGCCCCCTGATGCTCTGCATCTTTCCCGCCGTTTTCATCATCCTCCTCGGGCCGATCCTCAGTCAGGCCATGAAAGGACTGTGAAGCCATGAGAAGACCAGAACTGCTGATCGTGTCCGGCGAACAGGCGGGTCGGCGCGTCGTCGTCGGCGAGGGCGGCGTCCGGCTCGGGCGTTCGTCGTCGAACGACATCCCGATTGCGGACGAGCAGCTTTCCCGCAACCACTGCCTGTTCGAGACTGTCGGCGAGGCGGACATCCGCGTCACCGACTTGGCGAGCGCCAACGGCACGCTGGTGAACGGCGAGCCGCTGGGGGATTCGCCGGTGGTGCTGCGGCCCGGCGACCTCATCGAGGTCGGGGCGACGTCCATCCGCGTGGAGGGCGAGCCGCCGCCGGCGGGGGCGGTGGACCTCGGCCTCGGCGGCCAGGCGCCGTCCGGCACACCGCCGGCCCGTCGGCGTTCGCCGCTGGCCAACGTGCTGTGGGGCGTCGCCGTGCTGACGGCCTTGGCGGCAATCGCAGTGGTGCTGCTGGCGCCGTCGGACTCCGCCGTCGAGACGCCTGCCGCCGTCGCGGAGGACGCCCCGTCCGTGCGCGAGTTCGTCTACGAGAAGGTGGCCGCGACGCTGGAGGGCATCTTCCGCTACGAGCTGTCGGTCGCGGCCGACGGCATGATCCGCGTCGTGCTGGACGACACCCGGGAGAACCGCCATCCGACGATTGCGCCGCATCCGCTCGACGACCGCGCCCGCGCGGAGCTGAACGAGATCCTGGCTTACGAGGCCCTGCGGGGCGTCGACCGGGAGTACGTCGGGCCGGAGCCCGACCCCCCGGCCCTGAACAGCTGGCGGCTCAAGGTCGTCTATTCCTCGCGGGTGCGGACGATCCGCATCGTCAACACGCAGGAGCCGGAGGCGTTTCGCGCGGTCCGCGAGCGGCTTGAGGCCTTTGCGAACAACGAGCTGGGCCTGCACGCCATCCAGTATTCGCGCGATCGGCTGGTGGCCATGGCGGAGGAGCAGATCGCCGTCGGCCGGGCCAAGTGGGAGGACCGGGAGGTCCAGCACGGCAATCTCGCCGGCGCGGTGGCAGCCTACCGGGAGGCGCTGTTCTACCTGGAGACGGTCGATCCGAAGCCGCCCTGCGTCCAGGCGGCCCGGCAGGGGCTGGAGATGGCGCGGGCGGAGCTGGACCGCCGCTACGGCGAACAGCGCTTTGCCATCGACCGGGCGCTCAACCTCGGCGACTGGGAGACGGCGCGCCGGGAGCTGATGGTGCTGCTGGAGCTGGTGCCCGACCGCAAGGACGACCGGAACCGCGAGGCGTCCGTCAAGCTGATGGACGTCGAGAAGCGCCTGAAAGGGGGGAAGTGAGATGAAGCGAGGAGCGTTTTGGCTGCTGGCCTGCGTCCTGGCCCTGGCGCTGCATGCGGACGCGCCGCGGCAGACCCGCGTGACAATCACCAGCCAGCCCTCCGGCGCCTCCGTCATCATCGACGGCATGGACCGGGGGACGACGCCGGTCACCCTGTTCGACTTGGCGCCCGGCCGCCACCATCTCCGCTACCGGCTGGCCGGCTACGAGGAGAAGGACCGCTTCTTCGACCCGGCGGAAGGTCCGCTGGTCGAGAAGAACGTCGTGCTGGAGGAGGAGAAGGGCCTGCTGCTGCTGAAGACCGAGCCGGCCGGGTGCGACGTGCAGGTAGACGGCGTGTCGGTCGGCGTCACGCCCTGCCTCGTCACCCATCTGGCCGCCAAGGGCACGTATTCCGTCCGGCTGCGCAAGGCCGGCTACCAGAGCCAGACGATTTCCGTCCGCTTCGACGGCCGTCGGCCGCTGGTGCGCGAAGAGCGGCTCGTCCTCGCGTCGGGCACCATCGACATCCAGTCCGAGCCGTCCGGCGCGGAGGTCATGGTCAACGGCATCGTCCGGGGCACGACGCCCCTGCGGGTCACGGACGTCGCGAAGGGCCGGGCGATCGTCAAGTTCCATCTCGACGGCTTCGAGGACGAGATTCGCGAGCTGGCGATCAACGCCGGCGACGTGCAGAACCTGCCGGTGGTGCTCAAGGGGCTGCCGGGGACCATGCAGCTCACATCGGTGCCGACGGGGGCGCGGATCTACGTCAACAACGAGGCGCATGGCACGACGCCGCTGACCCTGCGGGAGCTGAAGGCCGGCATCTACGAGGTGCGGGCCGAACTTGAGGGCTACGGCACGGAGACCCGGACCGTCGTGCTCGGCAACGGCTCGGCGGCCCGCGAGGAGTTCCGGCTGTCGAACGTCATGGGGCGGCTGGAGGTCCGCACCTGTCCGTCCGGCGCGCAGGTCTTTCTCGACGGCCGCCTGGTCGGCGTGACCCAGTCCAAGGACCCCGACGCCGAGTTCAGCGACATCCTGGCGATCGAAAACGTCCTGGAGGGCGAACATACGCTCGTGATGAAGAAGGACGGCTATCTGGACCTGACGCGGCACCCGCGGGTCCGGAACTCGCAGACGGCGAAATACCACCGCCAGCGGCTGACGCAGATCTTCATCCCCGACGTCGAGATCGTCACCGCGCGCGGCAGCTACCGGGGCGTGCTGACCGCCAATCGGCCGGACTACGTCGAGGTCGAAGTCTCGCTGGGCATCCGGCGCAGCTTCCCGCGTGACGAGATCCGGAAGATCGTCTTCCTCAAAGCGGAGCAATGAGACGGCGGCTGGACCTCCTGCTGGTCGAACGCGGACTCGCCGAATCCCGTACGCGCGCGCAGGCGCTCGTCCTCGCCGGCAAGGTCCGCGTCGGCGGTCAGGTCGAGACCCGTTCGTCGCGGCAGCTCGGGGAGGATGCGGAGGTGGCGGTCGAAGCGCCGCCGCGCTTCGTCTCCCGCGGGGGCGAGAAGCTGGAGGGGGCCTTCGCGCTCTGGGGCCGGCCCGGGGCGGCGGAACCGCCGCTGGTCGCCGCGGGGCGGGTCTGCCTGGACGTCGGCAGCTCGACCGGCGGCTTCACCGACTGCCTGCTGCAGCATGGCGCCGCGCGCGTGATGGCGGTTGACGTCGGCACCAACCAGCTGGACTACCGGCTGCGCTCCGACCCGCGCGTCTGGACCCGGGAGAACTTCAACGCCCGTTACCTGCGGCCGGAAGACCTGCCGGAGGTTCCGTCCGTGGCCGTCACCGACGTCTCGTTCATCTCGCTCCGGCTGATCCTGCCGCCGATTGCGTCCGTCCTGGCGCCGGGCGGCAGCGTGGTCGCGCTCATCAAGCCGCAGTTCGAGGTCGGCAAGGGCAACGCCCCCGGCGGCCTCGTGCGGGACGAGCGCCTGCGGCTGGAGGCGCGCGACGCAATCGTCCGCTTCGCGCAGGAGGAACTGCATCTGGAGCTGCTGGGCCTGGCGGAGTCGCCGGTCCGCGGCCGGGCGATGGGCAACGTCGAGTATCTCGCCTACTGGCGGAAGCCGGCGGCGGGGGAGCGGGGCGCATGCTGACCGTCGCCGTCCTCCTCGGTGCGCTGGCCTTCGCCGAGTCGAAGACGCTGGCCGTCCAGATCTGCCTCGACCGCGCGGGCTTTTCCTGCAATGCGCTGGACGGCCAGTGGGGGCGGAAGTCCGCGCGCGCCGCCGCGCGGTTCGCCGGGCCGGCCGCCGGGGCGGACGCGCCCGAACGCCTGTACGACCGCCTGTTCGCCGGCGAGGAGCGCCTGTTCCGCGTCGAGACGGTCACGCAGGGGGACCTCGATGCGCTGGTGCGGATTCCGCCGCAGCCCGCCGACAAGGCGCGGCTGCCGCGGATGGGCTACGAGTCGATCAAGGAGATGTTCGCCGAACGGGGACACCTGAGCCAGCGGGCGCTGGAACGGCTGAACCCGGGCGTGGACTGGAACCGCATCGGGCCGGGCCAGCAGCTGGTGATCCCCGACTTTCCGTCCGTCGACGAGGAGCTGCGGGCCGGCGACCGCGGGCGTCCGCACGGGCCGAAGCGTCCCATGGCGGCGCTCGTGCGCGTGTCGCTGACGGACTTCGAGGTTACGGCCTACGATGCGGAGGGCCGCTGCCTCGCGCTCTTTCCCTGCTCGATCGCGAAGGACAAGGCGAAGCTGCCGCCGCACGGCGAGCTGAAGATCACCACCTACGTCGCCCGCCCCAACTACACCTATGCGCCGGACGCCGCGCCGCCGGGCCGCCGGGTTGCGAAGCACATCTTCCCGGCAGGGCCGAACTGTCCCGTCGGCGTCGTCTGGCTGGGGCTGAACCTGCCCGGCTACGGCATCCATGGCACGCCCAGTCCGGAGACGGTCGGCCGCGCCGAGTCGCATGGATGCATCCGCCTTGCCAACTGGAACGCCGCGCGCCTCTACGCGATGTGCAGGCCCGGCACGCGAGTGATCATCGAAGGAGAACGCTAATGACGAAAACGGAAAAGGCCGAGACGCTGTTCAGGTCCGGCTGCAACTGCGCACAGGCGGTCTTTGCCGCCTTTGCGGACGGATTCGGGCTGGACGAGACGACGGCGAAGCGCGTCTCGTGCGGGCTGGGCGGCGGCGTCGGCCGCCTGCGCGAGACCTGCGGCGCCGTGACCGGCGCGACGCTCGTGCTGGGCCTGCGGCACGGGCCCGACAAGACGGCGGCGTATCCGGCCGTTCAGGACTTCTGCGCCAAGTTCAAGGCGGAGACCGGCTCCATCGTCTGCCGCGAACTGCTGGCGGGGACGGGCGCGAGTTCCGGCGGTGCGCCGGAAGCGCGCACCGGCGAATACTACCGCAAGCGCCCGTGCGTCGAGCTGGTGAAGCTCGCCGCCCGGCTGCTGGAGGAGTCGGAGGCGACGGCAGGGGAAAGGAGCGCGACGGAGTCATGAGGAAGTTTGTCGAACCGGGCCAGCTGCAGCAGTGGTGCCGCCGACAGCGGCAGGCGGGACGGAAGCTCGCCCTGGTGCCGACGATGGGGTACCTGCACGAGGGCCATCTGTCGCTCATCGAGGCGGCGAAGCGGAAGGGCGCCGACGAGATCGTTGTCAGCGTCTTCGTCAACCCCGTCCAGTTCGGTCCGGGCGAGGACTACGAGCAGTATCCGCGTGACGAGCGGGCCGACCTCGCGAAGTGCCGCCAGGCGGGCGCGACGGCGGTCTTCTTCCCGACGCCGGCGAAGATGTACCTCGACCGCCATTCCGTCTACGTCGACGAGACGGAACTGTCGAAGGGGCTTTGCGGCGCGCGCCGTCCCGGGCACTTCCGCGGCGTCTGCACCGTCGTCGCCAAGCTCTTCAACCTGACGCATCCCGACTTCGCCGTGTTCGGCCAGAAGGACTACCAGCAGGCGCAGGTCATCCGGCGGATGGTCCGCGACCTCAACTTCGACCTCGAAGTCGTGGTCGCGCCGATCGTGCGCGAGCCGTCCGGGCTTGCCCGCTCCTCGCGCAACACCTACTTGAGCGCGGCGGAGCGCGCGCAGGCGGTCGAGATTTCGCGCGGACTGGCCGCGCTGAAGCCGGGCGCCCGGCTTTCGGCGCTCGCCGCCCGGCTCGCCCGGGCCGGGCTGAAGGTCGATTACGTCGAATGCGTCGACGCCGAGACGCTGGAGCCGCGCAAGCGGGTCGCGAAGGGTTGCTGCGTGCTGGTCGCGGCCTACTGCGGCCGGACCCGGCTGATTGACAACCGGGTCGTCTGATTTGCTATAATGCGGAAAACCTCTTTGGCCTTTACCTGTCAGTACTGAAAGGAGTCGTGCGTGAATAAGTCGTTGGTGTCGTGTTTGGGTGTCCTGGTCCTTGCGGGCAGCAGCTGCTTTGGCGGCGAAGCCCAGCCGGTGTCCGCTGTCTCGCCGGACGGGAAGAACGAAATCCGGCTGTGGACGGACCCGCTGGCCTACGAGGTCCGCCGGGGCGGCAAGGTCGTCGCGGCGAAGACCGCCATCGGCCTGCGGATCGACGGCGCGTGCCTGTCGGCCGGTGCCGCCCGCGAGGTGCGGCGGGAGACGCGCTCCGGCGAGGAGACGACGCCGGTCTACAAGAAGGCGAAGATCAGCCTGGCGGCCAACGAGACGTTCGCCGACTTCGGCGCGTGGGGCGTGCGCCTGGCGGCGCGTGACGACGGCGTCGCCTACCGCTTCGAGACGAAACTGCCCGGCACGGTCAGGGTTGATGGCGAAAAGGCCGCGATTACGGTGCCGTCGGCGTCCGCGCGCTGCTGGGTGAACTTCACCGGCAGCTACGGGTGCGAGGAGACGATTCCGGAGGCGCTCCCGGCGCGCGAGGTCCGGACGGTCGATTCGGCGCAGAAGAAGAGCGGCCGGTCGATGGTCTACCTGCCCTTCGCCTATGCGGCCGACGGGGCGTTCGTCGTCGTCACCGAATCCGACGTCCGCGACTATCCGATCTGGAACCTGGTCGGCACCAACGGCGCGGACGCCGTCGCCGGGAGCGTCCGCTTCGACGCGAAGTTCGCCGGCTGGCCGAAGCAGACCCGACGCCTCGGCGGCTGGGGCGAGAACCAGGTCGATAGGGGCGGACGCTGGGTGCGCGTCACCGAGCATGCGGACTGGCTCGTGCAGACGTCCGGCACCCGCACCTTCCCGTGGCGCGCCTTCATCCTCGCGGACACGCCGGACAAGGTCTGCGCGGCGGACCTCGTGCGCGCGCTGGCCGCGCCGCAGGCGGAGGGCGACTTCTCCTGGGTGAAGCCAGGCAAGGTCGCCTGGGACTGGTGGAACTGCTTCGACAACTCGGATCCGAAGGCGAAGAACGGCGGCTGCACCACGAAGACCTACGAGCGGTTCATCGACTTCGCGGCGGCCTCGGGCGTCGAGTACGTGATCTTCGACGAGGGCTGGAGCGAGCGGCTCAACATCTGGAAGTTCCATCCCGAAGTCGACGTGCCGCACCTCATCGACTACGCGAACAAGCGGGGGGTCGGCATCATCCTCTGGATGGCCTGGGCGCAGACCTATGGCGAGGAGGAGAAGGTCGCGGCGCACTTCGCGCAGCTGGGCGCGAAGGGCTTCAAGGTGGACTTCATGGACCGTGGCGACGCGGAAGTCGCGAACTTCCTGGAGAAGTTCGCCGCGGCCTGCGCGAAGCACCGCATGCTGGTTGACTACCACGGCGCCTACCGTCCGGTCGGCCTGCAGCGCAAGTATCCGAACGTCGTCAACTACGAAGGCATCCACGGCCTGGAGCAGCTGAAGTGGTTCCCGGGCGGCGCGGCGGCGGAGACGGCGATGATGGCCAGCGACGTGCGGGCGTTCTACCTGCGGCTGTCGGCCGGGCCGATGGACTATACGCCGGGCGCGATGCTCAACCATGCCGTTGGCGCCGGCTACAAGGGCGACCGGCAGTTCCCCGGCTCGGTCGGGACGCGCTGCCGCCAGATGGCGATGATGGTGCTCTACGAAGCGCCGCTCCAGATGCTCTGCGATTCGCCGACCAACTACGAGCGGAACCGCGAGTGCTTCGACTTCATGGCCAAGACGCCGGTGGTCTGGGCGGACACGGTCGGCGTCGGCGGCGATCCCGATAGCCTGGCGGCCGTGGCGCGTCGGGCGAACGACGGCGCGTGGTATGCCGCCGCCATCACCGACGTCAAGGCGCGCGAATTCGCGCTGGACACCGCTTTCCTCGGCCACGGAACCTGGCGGGCGGAGATCTTCCGCGACGGTGCGGATGCGGACAAGCTCGGCACGAGCTACGTCCACGAGCGGAACGTCGCGGTTCAGGCCGGTTCGACGCTGCGCTTCCGGCTGGCTCCCGGCGGCGGGTGCGTCGTCAGGTTCGCCCAGTGACCTCGACGGTCTATATCGCGAAGAACGTCTACGGCGGCGACGGCCTCGGCAGGCTGGGCGACGGGCGCGTCGTGTTCGTCCCCGGCGCCTGGGCGGGCGAACAGGTCCGGGCCGAACTGGTCGAGGAGAAGCGGCGCTTCGTCCGCGCCCGCCTGGTCGAAGTCGTCGAGGCTAGCCCCGAACGCCGACCGGAGACCGGGCCGACCGTCCCCGGCATGGTCTACGCCGGGCTTTCCTACCGGGGCGAATGCGCGGCCAAGGAACGGCAGCTGCGCGAGTTCTTCGACCGCGCCCGAATCCCCGTCCGGGACTTCCGCTCCCCGCCGCTCCCCGCTGCCGCCGCCGAACCGCCGCTCCACTACCGCAACAAGGTCGTCTACCATTTCGCGCGTCAGGACGGCCGGTGGGCGATCGGCTACCGGACCGAACCGACGCACCGGATCGTCGAGGTCGAGCACGACCCGCTTGCCGTGCCGGCGATCAACGCGAAGCTGCCCGAAATCCGCCGTGCGGCGCTGGCGCTGCTGACGACCGGGCCGGAGACGGTCCGCCGCGACACCGCGCGCAAGGGCGGCGTCACCGTCCGCTGGACGGCGAAGAGCGGCGTCAGCTGGTGGGTCGGCGAAGCGCCCCGGGGGCTGACGCTCCGGGAGACGACGTGCGGTCGCGACTTCGAGGTGCCGGCGGACGGCTTCTATCAGGTCAATCCGCAGGTCGGCGGCGAGTTGGCCGAGGCGGTGGTCGCCGCATACCGGCAGGGGGCCGACGTCGCGCCGGAAGTGCTCGACCTCTACTGCGGCGTCGGGGTGCTCGGCCTCTGCTGTGCGCCGCCGCAGCTGGTGGGCGTCGAGTCGGGCCGGCAGGCGGTCGTCTGTGCGCAGCGCAACGCCGCCGGCCGCCGTCCCGCCGGGCCTACGGCCTCGCCCGGCGCCAGCCGCTTTTTCGTCGCGCAGGTTGGCCGCGACCTGCGCCGCCTCGCCGTCGGCCCGCAGACGACGGTCATCGTCGATCCGCCGCGTGGCGGACTGGAGCCGAACGTACCGGCGTGGCTGGCGGCCTCGCCGGCGCCGCGGTTGCTCTACGTCAGCTGCGACCCGGCGACGCTGGTGCGCGACCTGAAGCCGCTTTGCCGGGCTTATGACGTCGCGTCCGTCCGCTGGTTCGATATGTTCCCGCGTACGGCGCGTTTCGAAACGCTGGTAGTATTGGAAAGGCGCAGAGGATGAGCAGGAAAATTCGGTTGCTGGTGGTGGCGGGGGCGGTGCTGGTCGGCGGCGTCGGCCTGGCCGGGGAACTCTTCAACGGCAGGGACCTGTCGGGCTGGACGGCGGTGCTCGACTATGGCGCGACCGGCGGCTATTCCGCCGCCGAACCGACCTGGGCGGTGGTGGACGGGGCGATTCGCGCCACCGGCACGCCGTTTGGCTATCTGCGGACGCAGCGCCAGGACTTCGGCGACTTCCGGCTGACGGTCGAATACCGCTGGTGGCGGCCGACCGCGAAGCCGAACTCGGGCGTGTTCGTGCGCCTGACGGCGGACACCGGCCGTTTCATTCCCACCTGCTACGAGCATCAGCTTTGCCAGGGTGCGGCCGGCGACGTGCTGGGACTTGGCGGCGCGACGATTGCCGGACTGGTGGCGGCCGAGCCGTACGACCCGGCCAAGGCGCTGTCGGGCATCGTCAAGGTGCCGGCCGTCGGCGAGACGAGCGAGCGGCCGTTCGGCCAGTGGAACGTGCTGGAAATCGAGGTTCGCGGCGATACGATGGTCAGTACGCTCAACGGCGTGGTGCGCAACCGCGTGCGGGGCCTCGCCCTCGGCCAGGGCGCCATCGCCCTGCAGTCGGAAGGCGGCGCCATCGAATTCCGCCACCTCCGGCTGGAGGAACTGGCCGTCACCCCCTAAACCGGCGGCCGCCGGGTACTGGCTTGGTCCTGCCCCGGCGTGAGGTCACGCCGGGTACTCGGCTGGGGCCGCAAG
>JBJEWA010000066.1:0-2857 GCA_051884805.1 Kiritimatiellia bacterium
GGTACTAAAGGCGTACCCGCCCGTTGCGCTGCCCAGCCGAGTACCCGCAGCGCCCCCGCGCACACGCTTGCGCGCCCTTCGGGTTCGGCTTCGCCGAATGTCCCCTCCGAGCTTCGCTCTTCGGTGCATGCGGGGCGCGGTAACCGCCTCGCCGGCTTGGCGACTGTCAATCGTTAAATCCCGATTGCGGGGATGTTGTTCCGAACCCGCCGGAAGCGGACGCCACCGCGCACCTCGGCGCGGCCTACCCCAGCCGCAGCCGCGCCACCCGGTCGCGTATCGCCGCCGCATATTCCCCGCCGATGCGCGAAAGCGGAATGTCCCGGCGGCGGACCAGCCCCACGCGGATGACGTCGTCGTACTGGAGCGGAACGGCGATGACCTCGGGTCCGTTCAGCTCCTTCGAAACCGCCCCCGAGGCAATCGTATACCCGTTGAGGCCCAGCATCAGGTTCGTCATCGTGGCGCGGTCGCGGACGCGGATGTTCTTCTTGCGGTCGATTGCCGGCATGACCTCTTCCGAATAGTACAGCGCGTTCTCGCCGCCCTGCTCGAAGGAGATGAACGGATAGGCGTCCAGCTGCTCCGGACGGATCAGCTTCGCCCGGGACAGCGGATGCCGGCGCGACAGGAACACGTGGGGCCGGGCGACGAAAAGCTCCTCGAAGGCCAGCTCCTCCTTCCGGAGGATCTTGAGCATCGACGTCTGGTTGCGGTTCGACAGGTACAGGACGCCGATCTCGCTGCGGTGGCGCGCGACGTCATCGACGATCTCGCTCGTGACCGTCTCGCGGAGCGTGTAGTCGTAGGCGTCCGCCTCATGCGCCCGGACGACGTCGATGAAGGCCTCCACCGCAAAGGCGTAGTGCTGCGTGGAGACCGCGAACTGCGGCAGGCGCACGGACTTGCCGGTGTACTTCGCCTGTATGCGGGAGACGTCTTCGAGAATCTGCCGCGCGGAGGCAAGGAACTCCTCGCCCTCGCGCGTCACGGTCATTCCGCGGCTGGTGCGCGAGAAGATCGCCGTGCGCAGCTCCTCTTCCAGCGCGCGAATCGCCTCGGTGAGCGTCGGCTGCGTCACGAAGACGCGACGCGCGGCCTCGCTGAGACTGCCGCAGGACGCCACGGCGTCCGCATACCTGAGCTGCTGCAGGGTCATGGCTCTTGCCCGGCCGCCCGGCGCCGCGCCGGACGAACCCGCGGCCGACGCTACCCGACCGGCGTCAGCCGGTCAAGCCCGTTCATGTACGGACGGAGAACTTCCGGAATCGTAACGGAACCGTCGGCGTTCTGGTGCTGTTCGAGGAGCGCGACCATGAGCCGCGGCAGGGCGACGCCCGAGCCGTTGAGGGTGTGGACAAGCTTCGTCTTGCCGTCCGCATCCCTGAAGCGGCAGTTCAGGCGGCGCGCCTGATAGTCGGTGAAGCAGGAGCAGGACGAGACCTCGAGCCACTGCCGCTCGCCCGGCGCCCAAAGCTCGAGATCGTAGCATTTCGCGGCGCTGAAGCCCATGTCGCCCGAGCAGAGCTGAAGGACGCGGAAATGGAGGCCAAGGCCGGTCAGGACCTCCTCGGCCTCCTTCACCAGCGTCTCCAGCTGCCGGAACGAGGACTCGGGATGGACGAAGTTCACCATCTCGACCTTGTCGAACTGGTGGACGCGGAGCATGCCGCGCGTCATCTTGCCGGCGCTGCCCGCCTCGCGGCGGAAGCACGGCGTATAGGCCGTGAGCTTGACCGGACTGTCGGGCGTGATCTTCGGCAGGTTCACGCCGTCGAAGATGTCGTCGCGGTAGTAGTTGGTGACCGGCACCTCGGCCGTCGGAATCAGCCAGAAGTCGTCGATCTCGCAGTGGTAGAGGTCTTCGGCGAACTTCGGCAGCTGGCCCGTGCCGGTCATCGACTCGCGGTTGACGACGAACGGCGGCAGCATCTCGGTGTAGCCCTGCTTCTGGCAATGCAGGTCCAGCATATACTGAATGAGCGCGCGCTGCAGCTTCGCGCCCTGGCCGAGAATGATGGGGAAGCCCGTGCCCGTCAGCTTCACGCCGCGCGGAAAGTCGAAGATGCCCAGCTTCTCGCCGACCGTCATGTGATCGAGAATCTTGAAGGCGGGTTCCTGCCACTCGCCGACGAGACGGACGACCTGGTTTGCCGTCGAATCCGCGCCGGTCGGAATCTCCGGCGCCGGGATGTTGGGAATCGCGAGCAGCGTCTCGCGCAGGTCGTGATCGACCGTCGCCAGCTCCCGGTCGATTTCGGCGATGCGGTCGCCGACCCGGCGCATCTCCTCCTTGGCCGCCGCGACATCGCCGCCTTCCCGGGCGAGCTTGCCGATCTCCTTCGAGGCGGCGTTGCGCTTCGCCTTCAGGGACTCGGTCTCGCCGATGAGGACGCGACGCCGCGAATCCAGCCCGCGCGCCTGCTCCAGCACCTCCCGCCCGACGCCACGGCGCGCGAGCTCGGCAGCGGTCTGATCGAATTCATCCCTCAGCTTCTTAATGTCAATCATTTCGTCCTCTCCAAATTTCCGTTTATTATATCATTATTTCGCACCAGGGTGCGCAAGAACGAGATGCAGACGCACGGCTTGCAGACGCAAAGCCCGTCGAACAGCACCCGCTGCCCAGCAAAGTACCCGCAGCGCCCCCGCTGCGTGGCGCTCGCCAAGCAACGACCTCGCACGCCCCAAGATTTCCGCAGATAATTCTCATTTCGCAACCGTGGATGGACGCTACCCCGCCCCGGCGTGAGGTCACGCCGGGTACTATGCGGAGTACCCGCCCGTTGCGCTGCCCAGCAGAGTACCCGCAGCGCCCCCGCGCACACGCTTGCGCGCCCTTCGGGTTCGGCTTCGC
>JBJEWA010000067.1:0-2779 GCA_051884805.1 Kiritimatiellia bacterium
AACTGTCTAACTTTGCTCGCCCGAAAAGTCTAACTTTGAACTTCGGCCAACACCACTTACTTCTTCAATCGACAAAATCGCCGAAATAGTGTATAATCAGCTGGCAATGTCCGCTTTCTTGTTCTGCTGCTGTCTGCTCTGCTCCGCTGTCGGCACGGCGGTCGTGTTGCCGGAGATCGACGCGCGTCAGGTCGCCAGCGGCGAATACGAGCACCAGACCGTCCGCTTCCGGGGCGTTGTGGCCTCGGCGCTCCGGGATCAGGTCGATTCGCGCTTCAACTGGCTCATCCTGAGGACGCGCGAAGGCAAGGTCTGCGCCTCGACGATGGACGCGGACTATCCGCTGGACGAGCTCCAGCGGCTCAAGGACGCGGAAATCCGGCTGACGGCGTTCGTCAGCCGCTACACGAGCTGGCGCCGGTTCCTCGGCTATCAGCTGACCTTCAACAAACCGCTGGGAATCACGGTCCTGACGCCATCGCCGGCGGACCCGTTCCAGGCCGCGCCGCTTGCCGACGAAACCGAGCCGCACCGGCAACGGGTCCGCGGCATCGTCCGGGCCATCGGCGACGAATGCTTCTTCCTGCTGACGGCGGACGGCAAGTCCCTGCCCGTCAAGCCGGAGCCGTCGTCGCCCATGCCGAAGGTCGGCCAGACGGTCACGGCCGTCGGCTTCGCCGACATCGACACGGCCTACTACCGCCTCAACGAGGCCATCTTCCGCGTCGAACCGCCCATGACGACGACGCCCGACCCCGTCCGGTTCGTCGGCACCGACCGGATCATCGTCCGCCATGACGGGCAGTGGCACTTGAATTCGGACGCTTACGGCGCCATCTGCCGGCTCCGGGGGACGATTCTCCGCGCCGGGAACGGGGACGGCGCGACCGACCGCTGCCGGACGCTCGACGTCGGCGCCTGCGTCTTTCGCATCGACCTCGCGAACTTCCCCGCCGGCGTCCTCGCGCGCCTCGACGCCGGTTGCGTCGCCGAAATCACGGGGCTCTGCCATGCGGACTTCAAGAGCGACCGTGCTTCCGTCGCCTTCCCGCAGTTCCAGGGCCTGCAGCTCATTCCGCGGACGGAAGCCGACATCCGCATCCTGCGGCAGCCGCCGTGGTGGACGCCGGCGCGGCTGCTGGTCGTCATCGGCATCCTCCTGTCCGTCCTGGCGCTGCTCGGCGCCTGGGTCGCCGCACTGCGCGTCGTCTCCGCCCGGCGGGCCCGCGCCCTCGCCCGCGAACAGATCGCCAGCGCCCGAGCCGAACTCAAGGTCGAGGAGCGGACGCGCCTTGCCGTCGAGCTGCACGACTCGCTTTCGCAGACGCTGACCGGCGTCGCCCTGCAGGTGGACGCGGCGCTGGGCGTCGGCTCCTTCGGCCCGGCCGCGGCGAACTTCCTCGGCACGGCCCGCCAGATGCTCGCCTCCTGCCGACAGGAGCTGCGCTGCTGCCTCTGGGATCTCCGCAGCCGCACCTTTGCGGAAAAGGACATGACCGAAGCCGTCCGCCGGACGATCGCCCCGCACACGGGCGGCATCACGGCCGTCGTGCGCTTCAACGTCCTGCGCGAGTCGCTCTCCGAACCGACGACGCATGCGATCCTGCGCATCGTCCGAGAACTCGTGGTCAACGCGATCCGCCACGGACACGCCACGCAAATCCGCATTGCCGGCGAACGCCACGGCGGCGTCATCTCCTTCTCGGTGACCGACAACGGGGACGGCTTCGATCCGGCGGCCATGCCGGGGCCGGCCCAGGGTCACTTCGGCCTGCTTGGAATCCGCGAGCGCCTGAACGCGCTGGGCGGAACGCTCGCCGTCGAAAGCGCCTGCGGTTCGGGCGCCAGATTCGTCATCACCCTGCCTTCGCCATGAACGCAAAACCCAAGATCCGCGTCTTTCTCGCCGACGACCACACGGTCGTGCGCATGGGCCTGGCGGCCATCATCTCCATCGAAAAGGACCTCGTCATCGTCGGCGAGGCCGACAACGGGCTCACGGCCGTCGAACGCATCGTGGAGACGCGCCCCGACGTCGTGATCATGGACCTCATGATGCCGAAGCTCGGCGGCGCGGAGGCGACGGAGCGGATTCTCAAGACGCTGCCGGAAACGCGCATCCTCCTCCTGACGACCTACACCTCGCCCGAGGACACGCAACGGGCGCTGGCGGCCGGTGCCGTCGGTGCGCTGGTCAAGGATTCGTCCCAGCCGGAGCTCATCGGGGCCATCCGCCGCGTGTTCGCCGGCGAACGCGTCATCAGTCCCGCGATTCTCGCCAGCGTCAGCCGGCGGGAAGCCGTCCAGCTCTCCGTCCGGCAGCTCGAGATCCTCACCTATGCGTCAAGGGGCTTCAGCAACAACGAGATCGCCCGGCTCGCGAAGGTCGGCCCCGACTGCGTGAAGGCGCATCTCAAGGCCATCTTCGCGCGGCTCGGCGCGTCCTCCCGCACCGAAGCCGTCACCATCGCTTTCCAGCAGGGCATCATCACCCCGTAAGCCCCGCCCGGGAAAACGAAACGCGCCCCGTCAGGGACGCGCATCCAGCACAAGCCAACTGGTGCTCGGGGCGGGACTCGAACCCGCAAGGATCGCTCCATATGCACCTCAAGCATACGTGTCTGCCAATTTCACCACCCGAGCAGGTTTTGAAATTGGGGTTAGTATATCATATCGACGATGCCCCCGCAAGGGGGGAAGGCGAAATTCCCGGAAAAAGTTGCGCCAGTCGATTGAAGAAGTAAGTGGGCAGTGGCGGCGGAGAAACCTGGCCGTTTAG
>JBJEWA010000068.1:0-2771 GCA_051884805.1 Kiritimatiellia bacterium
CTTGCCGTTCACGCGCACGCGGAAGGCCGACGAGACGCCGTCGAAGTGCAGAATCGTCCGCCGGAACCACCAGCGCCAGGGACGGCGGAAGGTCGTCGTGTAAAGCCCGACTGGATTGCGGTAGTCGCAGGCCGTCCAGCGCTTGTCGTCCGGCTCCTTCGTCACCCGCGGGGCGTCCTTCGCGATCGGATAGGTGATGTTGCTGTACAGCGGCGGATCAAAGTCGCCCTGCAGCTGCCAGCAGCCCGGCACGCGGATCCGGGCGGTCTTCTCCCAGTCGGCGACCGCCGTCGCGCGCTTCCACTTGAAGTCCCACTCGCCCGCGAGCGGAATCACCCAGCGCGACGCGGACTTGTCCTGCTCGCCCTGGCGGATGGCAAACGCCAGTTCCTCCGTCTCGCACGGGATGGAGATTCCGCGCGCGGGGAGCCGGTTGATCGCGTTGACCGCGGGATCTTCCCATGGTTCGGCGGCGCAGGCCGCGGAACCGGTGCAGAGCAGCGCGACCAGCGCTAGGGACGGATTGGACAAGGTTTTCGTCATGCTTTTCATATGGCGGATAGTATACACGAAATCTGCGGCGCTGGCAACTTGGCCGCAACTGCAACTGGGCGGCGGAACACGGACCCGCGAAAGCCAAGGCGCAGGCAGGCGGAATCGTCATTCGTAGTCAAGCTGCGCCGACGCCGTCACGTCACGGTCGGAGCGAAAACGCACCCAATAACCGCTCAGCGCCCGCGGCAACGCCGTCGTTTTCGCGACCCCTGCCGTGAGCGCGTAGGAACCCGCCTTGACCCAGACGCCCCAGCCCGTCACGTCCACTTCCATCGTCACGGTCGTGTCGGCGGACGCGGCGAGCGACAGCGTCTTCCGGTCGAAGCCGTTCATGAGATAGGCGTCGGACGGCTCGTCAGCCTTGACCGCCGTCTCCCGCCATGGGCCGCCGAAGCCGCGCACCTTGCCGACCTTCCACATGTCGTCAATCGCCATGAAGCGCAGCTCGCCCGGCAGCGCGACCGCGAAGAGTCCGCGCCACGAAACGTAGTCGCAGACCTCCCAGTTGTGCGTCGCGACCGGACGCACGCCCGCAAAGCCGTGCGCGTTCTCCGCCGGCAGTTCGTAGTAGATCCCGCCCGCGTTGAAATGATCGCGCTCCGTGCAGACCTCGCGGCAGACGCGGCCGCCGTCGAACGCCCTGCGCTCGGCCGTGCCGTACGGCAGGCGCCAGCGGTTGCCGCCGTCGTCGACATAGAGAATCGAAGCCGGCTCGTACTTCAAGCCGCCCGTCTTGAGCGGCGCGTCCCTTGCCACGGCCACGGCCGCTTCGGGACAGTCCGCCAGCACGAGCCGCGACCGTTCACCGTCGTCTTCGACCTGCACCTGCCTTCCGGTGGAAAGCGACAGCGCCTTCGGATCGATCGCGTTGACATGCAGGAGCGCCCTCTCGTCCGGGCCGAGCTTCATCGTCGTCCAGACCGCCGCATTGCCGTCGCGCCCGTCCGCCGCCCGGAAGCAGAACGCCACCGTCGCGTTGCGGCACGCTGCCTTCGCCGTTAGCCGGATCCACTCGCCGGAAAGGGACGAGAGATCCGTCCCGCCCGCCTTCAACGCACCGGCCGGTTTCCAGCCGCCCGACCCGTCCGCATCGATCTCGATGGCGTACTCGCCCTCGCTCGCCCACGCCCACTTGTGCGCATAGCCGGCGAAGAGGTGCGGCGCCGAAGTCTCGCCCGCAGCGACGTCCTCGCGGTTCCAGACGATCATGTTGCCGACCGGCGGCCCCATGCGATCAAGCTCCGCCGGCTCGATGAACCGAAGGTTCGAGTGGCTCTGCGCAGGACCCTTGATCGCACCCTTCACGGAGCGCGTGTTCAAGAACTCGTTCTTCGCCGAGTCGTCGCAGCCGAGGACGACCCTGCCGTTCCATTCGCAGAAGTCGCCGACGACCTTCAGGTAGTTCGAGCGCGGACGGATCCCCTTCGCGCGGCCCGGGCGGAAATCGGACGGGAACGCCCAGAACGTGCCGTGCATCGTTGCGAGGAACGTATCCTTGTCGCCGATCTCGCGGATGCGCGGCCACTCGGTGTTCCATCCGTGCGCACCGTCATACGCGTGCGAACCCTTCGGCAGTCGATAGTCCGTCCACTTCACGCCGTTCGTCGTCACGGAAAGGATGACGCTCTTCGCGTCCCAGCCCATCGCCCAGATCGGGTTCGCGTCCGGGTGCTCGTTGCCGTAGACGCCGTCTTTCGTCGTGATGTCGGTGAACTGGTTCGCACGGATCTCGCTCCACTGGCGACTCCCGGGCGTCCAGTGCGCCAGCGCGCCGGAGCAAATCGCGGGATTCTTCATCGCCGTCGCGTTGTAGAGTCCGTTGTTCGCATAGAAGACCTTGCCGAAGCCGGAACACGTGCCCTTGCCGTGGTAGCCAAAGAGTTCCGAGACCTCGGCGTCCTTCCAGCCCGCGGGCGGTTCGACGCCAAGCCTCCGGAAGAGCGTGCGGAAGTGTCCGTCATTGTGGCCGTCGCGGATGAGCGTGCGCGTCTCGAGCGTGTTGACATCGAGCTCGTACAGGGCCTCCTCCATGTCGGTGACGTAGAGCTTGCGCTGCGGATCGGCGAGATGGCGCGCCGCACCGGTGAGCCGGCCGGGCATCGTGTGAATCGGAATCGTCCGCACCCTGCCGGCCTTGTCGACGAGATACGTGCCGATCAGGAGCTGCTGCGTCTCGCGGTGGATCATCCGGTCCGCATGCGTGCCTCCGACGGACT
>JBJEWA010000069.1:0-12273 GCA_051884805.1 Kiritimatiellia bacterium
GCCGACAACGCGGCCGGTCACCTCAACGAGAACTACGCCCGCGAGATCATGGAGGACCGGCACCACGGGCGCGACCTCGGCCCGAAGGGCGGCGACCTGTGGTGGACGAACAAGTACAAGTTCTTCTACCCGGGCTTCATGTTCCACCTGCCGCAGGCGTTCGGCACGCTCGACACGGTCGCCGACTTCGACCACATCGAGAACGTCTACTGGGCGATGAAGAAGGCTGTCAACCGGGAGTTCCCGAAGGCCCGCTTCATCGGCCACTTCTCGCACTGGTACGAGTGGGGATGCATGCTCTACGCGCGCTTCATCTTCGAGGGCAAGGACGTGCCGGCGGATCCGCGCGAGGCGGCGGCGCTCTACAACCGGGTGTGGGACGTGGCGATCCGCGAGGCGATCGCGAACGGCGGCGTCATCAACGAGCACCACGGCGTCGGCCTCAAGCTCGGCCGCTACGTGAAGGAGCTTTACGGCAGCGCCTTCCCCGTCCTTGAGGGCATCAAGAAGACGCTCGACCCGAACAACATCATGAATCCGGGCAAGCTGGGGCTCTGAGCGATTGCGAACCATGAATGCTGAATCGAGGAATTCCGCCATGAACATCAAGGCTTTCGAGGAAGACATCAAGAAGTGCCGCTTCTGCTTCATGTGCCGCCACCTGTCCGGCGTCGGCAACGTGACATTCCGCGAGGCGGACGGCCCGCGCATCCGCGCGTCGCTCTGCTGGGGCGCCATCCTGGACGCGAAGAAGCTGACCGACCCCGACTTCGTCGAGACGATCTATTCGAGCGACCTGTCGGCCGCCGGGCGCTTCCACTGCGTCAACCACTACGACGAGGCCGGCATCGTGCTCGCCGCCCGCCGCGACATCGTCGAGAACGGCGATGCGCCGGAGGACGTCCGGAAACTCGCCGGGCAGCTCCAGGCCCGTCCCGCCTTCAAGGCGACGGGCAAGGGCGACGTCCTCTACTACGTCGACGCCGACACCGAGGCGGCGAAGACCGAAGAGGCCGCGTTCGCCAAGCTCGCGAAGAAGGCCGGCGTCGCCTACCAGACCGCGAAGGGCGGCACGCCGGGCAAGGGCCTGTACGTGCTGGGCTACCGGCAGGAGGCGCAGGCGCGGGCCGCCGAGTTCGCCGCCGCGCTCGACGCGACGGGCGCGAAGACGGTCGTCGTCTCCTCGCCGGCGGTCTACGACTGCCTCGTGAACGACTACAAGGCCTGGGGCGTCAAGCTGGCGGCGAAGGTCCTGCACGTCTCCGAGTTCATCGCGAAGGCGAAGCTCAGGTTCACGAAGAAGGTCGGCGTCCTGCAGTACCTCGAGTCCGACTTCCTCAAGAACTACTGCGGCAACCTGCCGTTCCCGCGCGAGGTGCTGAAGCAGCTCAAGGCCGAGTCGCCGAAGCTTTGGGCGACGGACCTCGTGCTGCAGCCGTGCGCGTTCATGTTCGGCACCAACAACGAGGAGTCCTACACCTGCGGCGAGGGCGCGGTGGTCTACGACCGCCTGCGGCCCGAAATCGCCGCGAAGATGGCGGCCTACGTCCAAGCGCGCCTGAACGCGCCGGAAGACCTCCTGGTCGTCTCCTCCCCCTACACGCGCAACGTGCTCGCGAAGGCGAAGGTCAACGTCAAGACCCTGACCGAACTCGCCGCAGGATCGCTCTGAAGCGAGGGAGGAAGCCGGAATGCTGGTCAACATGAAGGAGATGCTGTGCGCCGCGCGTCAGGCGCACCGGGCCGTCGGGGCGTTCAACGTCACGAACTACGAGACGGCGGCGGCCGTCCTCAAGGCGGCCGAGGCGGAGAACGAGCCGGTGGTCATCCAGCTCTACATGCGCCTGTTCGACACCGGCAAGGCGTACGACCTCGCCGGCACGCTCCAGCGCCTCGCCTGGCGCGGCAAGGTGCCGGTCGCGCTCCATCTTGACCATGGCAGCACCGTGAAGCAGGCGACCGACGCGCTCGCGTGGGGCTACACTTCGGTGATGTACGACGGCTCGCGCTCCGCCTACGCGGAGAACGTGAAGTGGACGAAGCACGTCGCGGACTACGCGCACGCGCTCGGCGCCACCTGCGAGGGCGAGATCGGCCACGTCGCCCAGGGCGACGAGACGGCCCTGACCGAGGTCGCGGAGGCGGCGGAGTTCGCGCGGGCGACGGGCGTCGACGCGCTGGCGGTGTCGATCGGCACGGCGCACGGCTACTACAAGGCCGAACCGAAGCTCGACATCGCGCGCTGCCAGGCCATTGCGGACGCGCTTCCGGACGTCCCGCTGGTGCTGCACGGCGGCAGCGGCACGCCGCTGGCGGACGTGCGCAGGGCGATCGAGGCCGGCATCGCGAAGGTCAACATCGCCACCGAGTTCCTCGACGGCTACATCCGCTCGACGCTGAAGGTGTTCGGCGACCTGAACGGCGGCTTCGTGCCGCCGGACAAGCTGGCGGACCCGATCATCGACAGCTGCGCGGCGCACGCGCAGCGCCTCATCAGGTTCTTCGCGGGCCGTTAGGGCCGCGCCGGACCAGAAAGGACCGTTCCCCATGCCACCGACAACCGACACCAACAGCAACGATTCCGGCGGCTACAAGTGGCTGGTGCTGTTTCTGCTGACCGCGACCTACTTCCTGATGCACGCGACGCGGCAGATCTTCAACGCGTCGCTGCCCGACATCAAGGCGTCGCTGCCCGGAACGTCCGACGCGGAGTGGGGCTTCACGCGCACGGCCTTCCTCTTCGCGTACGGGCTGGCCGTCCCGCTCGCCGGCATCGCCGCGGACATGCTCCGCCGTAAGTGGGTGGTCGTCGTCGGCGCGTTCCTCTTCTCCCTGAGCGTGCTCGGCACGGGCTTCGTCAGCGGCTTCGTCGGCATGCTCGTCATGTACGGGATCCTGAACGGCATCGGGCAGTGCATGATTCCCGCCTCGGCCAGCTCGCTCATCGCCCAGTACCATCACGAGACGCGCTCGCAGGCGCTGTCGGTCTACCAGACGGGGCTTTACTTCGGCATCATCCTGGCGAGCGGGCTCGCCGGCTGGTTCAGCGACCTGGCCGCCGACGGCTGGCGCTACGCCTTCTGGGGCTTCGGCGCCGTCGGCCTCCTCTGGGCCGTCGTCCTCTGCCGGTTCATGTGCGACACGCCGCCGCTGATGCAGCATCACCGGGCGGCGGAATTCGAGCGCGCCTCCTTCCGGGAGGCGTGCCTGGCGATGGTCTCCAAGCCGACGGCGGTCTGCCTGACGGTCGCCTTCGGGCTGCTGGTCTTCGGCTCGAACTGCTTCCGCACCTTCATGCCGCTGTTCCTGCGCTCGGGCGCCGAGGAGGGGGGCTTCGCGCTCTCGGCGTCCTCGGCGGCGCTGCACGCGGTGGTGTGGTTCTATCTCGGCAGCTTCATCGGCATTGCCTCGGGCGCACGGCTGTCCGACCGGCTCGCGCACCGCTTCCCGGCGATCCGCATCAACATGCTCGCCATCGGGCTGGCGATCTCGGCCCCGGCGATGGCGGCGATGGTCTACATGCCGAACCTGGCGCTCTGCTGCGTGGCGATGTTCGTCTTCGGCCTCGGCGGCGGGCTCTTCGACTGTGCGCTCTACGCGGGGCTCTTCGAGGTCGTCGCGCCGCGCTACCGCGCCGCCGGCACCGGCGTCTATCTCTGCGGCGCGTTCCTGATCGGCTCGCCCGCGACGGCTGTGCTCGGCTACGTCGGCCAGCACTACGGCTACCGGCACGGCATCGCCGTCTTCGGCGGGACCTATGCGCTGGCGGCCCTGGTCGTGCTCTTCGCCCGTCTCGTCTGCTTCCGGCGCGACCGGATCGCCGGCTGACGCGGCGGCTGCGCGCCGTCCGTCTAGCCGCCGTCCGTCCGTCTCGCAAGAAAGGAAAACCAAACCATGGCCAACCGTCTCAGTCTGCTGGCGTGCGCGGCGCTGCTTGCCGCCGGAGTGTCGCCGGGCGCGGAAATGTCCGTGCCGCTCCTGCCCGGAGAGAAGTGGTGGGGCGGCTCGTGTGGCGCGGGCCAGTACCAGCCGTACGCGGCGGAGGCTGCTTCCGCGCGGTATGACCTGCGGACGTTCGGAAGCTCGGCTTCGCCGCTGCTCGTCTCTACGAAGGGGCGCTACCTCTGGGCTGAAAAGCCGTTCGCCTTCCAGTTTACGAACGGGACGCTGGAGGTGTCCTCGGCGTTCGCCCTGCCGCAGCTGACGCAGGCCGGGCGCACGCTCCGGGAGGCCTATCTTGCTGCGGCGAAGGCGCATTTCCGCTTCGACGGACGGATTCCGCCGGAGATTTTCTTTACTAAGCCGCAGTGGAACAACTGGATCGAGATCTTCCTGAACGGCATGGTCCAGCGGTCGGTGGACGACTATACGGCGGAGCTCGCGCAAAGCGGCTTTCCGTGCGGCGTCTATATGATGGACGGCGGCTGGCTTTCGCACCAGGGTTCCTACGAGTTCTACGCCAAGGACTATCCCGATCCGAAGGGGATGTTCGACCGAATCAACGCGCAGGGCTGGGTGCCGCTCATCTGGACGGCGAACTTCGTCTCGCCCGACAGCCGCGAGTACAAGCGCCTCCGCTACCATCCGAAGCTGAACGGACTCGACTATCTCGCCTACGCGCCCGCTCCGGGCAAGGCTGCGGGCGTGGTCCGCTGGTGGAGCGGCATCAGCTGCATCTACGACCTCACTAAGCCGGCGGCGAACGCCTTCTACGCGCAGACGCTCCATGCGTTCGCGGACCGGTACGGCATCCGGGGCTTCAAGTTCGACGCGGGCGATCCCGGGCCCATCCAGGAGGGGCAGGTGCGCTTTGCGGACCCGGAGGCGGAGGGCATTGACTACACGCGCCTCTACGCCGAGCTGGCGGCGCGCGAGTTTCCGTACCACGAGATCCGCGTCAGCTGGAAGTGCGGCGGGCTGCCGCTCGTGACGCGTCTGCCCGACCGGGCGCATACTTGGGCGGATCAGCGCACCGTCATCCCGCAGATCGTCACGGCAGGCCTGCTCGGCTGTCCGTACGCCGTCGGCGACATGGTCGGCGGCGGGCTCGAGTGCTCGTTCGTCGGCAAGAAGATCGACGAGAAGCTCGTGGTCCGCTCGGCGGCGCTTCATGCGCTGATGCCGATGATTCAGTTCTCGCTGGCGCCGTGGCGCCATCTCTCGCCCGCGGGCGTCCGGCTCTGCCGCGAGTTCATCGACCTGCGCCAGGCGCACCTGCCGTATCTGATGCGGACCGTGCGCGAGGCCGCGCAGACCGGCGCACCGATCGTGCGGGCGATGGAGTACGAGTTTCCGGACGAGACTTTCACGCGCTCGACGCGCCAGTTCATGCTGGGCGCGGAGCTGTTGGTCGCGCCGGTGCTGGAGCCTGACGATTCGACGGTCGTCGAACTGCCGGCGGGGCGCTGGCGCGACGATCTCGGCGTCGAGCACGTCGGGCCGAAGACGCTCGCGCTCACGGGCGTCCCGCTCGGCCGCCTGCCGCGCTACACGCGCCTACGGCGCGACTGAACCACCCCCGCTCTCGTCGCTCTCGCCCCTCTCGTCTCTCTTGTCCTCAAGCGGTGGCTTGTGGGGGCTGTCCCCACGATTCGGTGTGGGTCCCCACGATTCGCTGCTGGGTGAGTGCCACGGCGCGGGGGCGCGCCGGGTACTAGTTGGTGCCGGGTTGGGGGGTGCCGGGTTGGGTTGGGTGCCGGGTTGGGGGTGCCGAGTGTCGGTGGTGGGGCAAAGGTGGTGGGAGCGCCGCGTCCGTGTCGGTCCCCCTATTGACGCGTGGTCGGCGAATATGGTATACTACACCCGCTTTCTTCGCAATGGGGATATAGCTCAGTTGGTAGAGCGTCTCAATGGCATTGAGAAGGTCAGGGGTTCGACTCCCCTTATCTCCACCAGTTTGGACCTGTGTGCAAAATAAGGGTTTCCGCGTGTTTCTGGTCTGCGCGGCGATCCGCCCGAACAAGAGCCGAACGGTGTTTTAGGACACTTTAGGACACTTGCCGGGTAGCCCGAAAGGGCGGAAAGTGTGCACATGAAATTAAAACAAACTGGTTCCGTGTTCGACAATCACGGACTTTGGTATTATTCTGTTCAACTCCCCGGCGAGAAGAAGCGGTGCAAGGTTCCGCTCCGCGCCCCAGGCTCAAAACATACAATGCGGACTGATCGTCCGCGCAAAATGGCGGAGCAGGCGGCCGCGCGCTACTGGGAGGAACACACGCGCCAGGTCGCGCGACACGAGCCTACAGGCGCGACCGTGTCCGACCTGTGCGCGGCGTGGGATGCCCACTGCCGAGAATGCTATGCCGGAACGAGCACGGCCACAAACGCCATCCTCGATGTGCGAATGTTCCGCGAGCTGTTCGGGAACGCAGCCGTCTCTGAACTCACGCACGCCGACATGCTCTCCCTAAAGGATGCGCTGATCCGGTCAGGAGTCAGCCGCACGACCATCAACCTCCGTCTTTGGCGCGTCAAAAACATGCTGGCCTGGGCGCTCGACGAGGCGCTGATCACCGCCCAGGTAAAAGCCGAGCTGACGCAGGTGCGCAATGTCAAGCGCGGCAGGAGCGCGGCTCCGGAACGCCGGCCGGTTCGCCCCGTGGACGACGCGACAATCGCCGCGACGGTTGCGCGGATGATGCCCAACACGGCGGACATGGTGCAAGTCCACCGGTTGACCGGGATGCGCCCATGCGAACTGTGCGCCATGCGGTGGTCGCTCATCGACACGACACGCGTTCCGTGGGTGTACCGCGTGCCGTCGGAGGCGAACAAGAACCACTGGCGCGGCGAACTCGGCCAGCCGCGCGTCGTCTGCATCGGCCCGAAGGCGAGGGAGATTCTCGAACGCCACAGGGGAGACGGCGACGTGCCGTTCTCTCCGGCCCGCTCGATGGCCGAACACATTGCCAGCGTGGCGGCAGGCGCGGCGCATCCGCTCACCGACGAGCAGAAGGCCATGCGGCGCGTGGCGCACGTTCCGCGCGTCCTGGGCGAGCGCTGGACGACCGGCGCCTACACAAAGACAATCGCCGCCGCATGCCGCCGCGCGGGGATAAAGCCCTGGGGAGCCAACAGGCTGCGCCACGCTTTCGGCACGGAGGTGCGCCGGGCATTCGGCCTCGATGCGGCGCGGGCCGTCCTCGGCCACACCGGCGGCGGCTGCGTGACCGACGTGTACACGTTCGATGCGGTGGCGGACGAAATGGTGCGGCAGGCGGCTCCCGCCGTTGAGGCATTGGGATAGCCCACACGCGCCCGTGCACACGCGCACGCAAGTCGCCGCAGAATTGGTATGATTTAGAACATATACTAATTCGCGCACGTGCGCGCGAGGCGGCGCAGGACGCACGTAGAGGGTTGTAGGAGCGCGGGAAGGTCCCGGGTGTAAAAAGTGTGCGGGTCGGCTCTGGAACGCGCCTACGGGCGAATTTAGCGGGAGTTGTGGCTGTCTGTAGATTCCGCCCGTCTTCTTGTTGCGGGCGACAAAGACCGTCTCGACCTCGATATGCTTTTTTGCTTCCGGGTCTTTCTCTTCGGGTAGGAGTTCAACATCATCCCATGTCACACCTTTGGGCGGCTTAGGTGGTGCTTGTATGGTCTTTTCCTTTCCCTAACGCGGATAGTATCATATTCCCTACTGCGGCTGCAATTGGGCGCGGATTTTTCGAGCATGTGAACTCGCACCACGCCTCCGCCACAAGTTCGCTGTCTTTCGTTGCGCCATAGCGTGACAGCCCCGTTTGTATGCCGGAATTGCCGTCATGTGCGTTCACGTACTTTATAAGTTCGGAGAAGCTGACAGACGCATTCCGCGCCGTAATTCACGGATATCAAGCCCACGGCAGGGGAGATTCGGAAGCTCAATGACGTTGGCTATCAGTTCTTGCACCGGACGGCCTCGGCGTGTCATCAGGCGAATGGCCCGGAAGGGCGCAAGCCGGTGCTGGTTTATCAGCTCTTCTACCGGAAGGGCGTCGCGGAACATCTCGCGAAGATGGAGGCGCACAAGGCCCAGCTTCGCGAATGGGCGAAGAAACTGGGTCTCAAGAACATGAAGTTTCTGATCCTGTCCGTGCCGGTCACCAATGCGGACGAGGTGGAGAAGAAGTATTGGGACGCAAGTCGGATCTCTTCGACGCGATGAAGTTGGAGACGATCTACCGGTTTGACATTGACGGGATCGAAGTCGAGGATGTGGCTCTGGAGGGTTGACGATGACGACCTTTCAGATAGAGAACGCGCTGCTGGCTGGGGGCGCTGTCACGATCCTGATGCGTCATGCCGAACGTCCGCCGCTTGATCCGGGCGACACGACCTTTGGCGCAACCTTGCCCATTACGGCAAGGGGACGCGAGACGGCGCGGCGCTTCGGCATGTTGATTTCGCATATCGTCACCCCGCAGCGGGTACGGGCGTATGCCAGCTCGACCGTGCGTACGATCCAAACGGCGGAGTGCATCCTTGACGGATTGCGCGATGAACCGAACGAGGTCGTTGCGCCGGTGACGCTGGATCCCGTACTGGGCAGTTCTTCGCCGTTCTTTGGCAGTTTGGACGAGCGCATGGCGTTGATTGCGGAAGGACACTACCGGGATCGGCTGAACGATTATTTCCGCACATGCGAGCAACGCGGCTATCGTCCGTTGGCTGCGGCAACAGACGAGATGGAAGAGGCGCTGTGCAAGATGTATGCGCCGAAGTCCGGTTTGGTGGTTGCCGTGACACACGACATCAATGTTGCCGCGTTCATGGCGGGGCGAGGCGTTATCACGTCTTTCGACGAGGAAACGTGGCCGCATTACCTCGATGCGGTCGTGCTGATTCGTCGTCCGGATGGCAGTGTCGAGTATGGTCTGATGCGCCATGATTCGTCCTTTGACGGGATTGATCTGTAGCCGATTCTGTCAAGCAAAACGTATTGAGCGCCCTTGGCCTGAAAATTCGGCCAAGGGCGCTCGGACTATTGAAGGCGCACGAGAAGGGCGAGCGGATTTCGGGAGCGGGCTGATCTATTTCCATTCTCATTATTTGCCTTTAGAAACGCTCGAACGGCTATTGGTAACCTCGCAGAAGTTTGGTAAAATATATGCAGAAAACTTGGAAAAGGTCTATCGCTGAATCGAGGATCAGATCGTGAACCGTATAATCTGCTACAAGAAGTTGTGGAAACTGCTGATTGACCGCGGGCTCAACAAGGTTGAGTTGCAGCGGCTCACGGGCGTTTCTTCGGCGACGATTACGAAGCTCGCAAAGAACGAGACAGTGAACACGCGGGTGCTGGCGCAGATCTGCAACGTGCTCGAGTGCGACGTCTCGGACATCATGGAGATGCAGGACAAGGCAGAGGCCAACAATAGCAAAGGGTCGATGATTCGGCTGTGACATGACGAAGAAGCGCCCAACCAAAGTCGAACGCGAGACTGCCGTGGCGATGCTGCCACGGGAGAAGCTGCTTTCGGGAACGACAGCGGCGGAGCTGACGGATCAGGAGTTGCTGGCGACTTTGCTCAAGACCGGTACGCGGGATTGCAATGTACTGGAGCTGGCCGGACGCATTCTCAAGCATTTCGGGTCGCTTTATGATCTTTCGATTGCCGACTGGCGCGAGCTGAAACAGGTCTACGGACTCGGGACGGTGCGAAGCCTCGAATTGTATTCGATGTTCGAGTTCGGCCGCCGGGCCATTCGCCGTTCGATCTCCGACTTCAAGAAGGAGCCGTTCGATTCGGCAGCGAAGGTGGCGATGCTGCTGAAGCCGTATGTGCTGGGCGATGAGCAGGAAACCTTCTATGTGATGTTTCAGGACGCCAAGGGCGTCCTGATGAGTGAGCCCAAGGCGATGATGCGCGGCTCGCGGACGGAATCGGTGGTAGGCGTGAACGAGGTGATCCGCGAGGCGTTGAAGCGCGGCGCACAGTCGATCATCGTCGCGCACAATCATCCGGGAGGCAGCTCTCGGCCCAGCACGGAAGATTTGGTCCTGACCGAGCGTCTAATCGAGGCAGGTCAGGCGCTGGGTATTGAGCTTAAGGATCATGTGATCCTGGGCGGCGCGAGCGACGGGGACGAATGGACGTCGCTGCGCGAGAGTGGACTCGTGAAATTTTCAAAGAGGAACGAACAATGACGGATAAAGAGCGGGAAGAGCTGAAGAAGAAACTCTGGAAGACGGCGGATGACCTTCGCCAGGGCGCGGGCCTTAAGGCCTCGCAGTACGCGCAACCGGTATTCGGGCTGATCTTCCTGCGCTTTGCGGAGAACAAGTACCGCAAGGTCGAACCGCAGATCCTTGCCGAGTTCAATGCGAAGAAAGGTAAGCTCAACGAAACGCCGATTGAAAAGATCGCGATGAAGCAGTGCGGCTTCTATCTTCCGGCGAAGTCGCGCTACGAGTACATTCTTAAGCAGCCGTCCGGGGCGGGGCTCGCGAAAGTCATTCACGATGCGATGGAAGAGGTCGAGAAGTACAACGAGGACCTTGTGGGCGTGTTGCCGAAGAATGTCTATTTCGAGATCGCCAAGAGCAAGGACGACCTACTGCTCGAGAAACTGGTGAAAAACTTCCAGGACATACCGGACAATGTGGAGATCGACATCTTCGGCGAGATCTACGAATACTTCCTCGGAGAGTTCTCGTTGAAGGAAGGCCAGGGCGGCGGCGAATTCTATACGCCGGTTTCTGTTGTGCAGTACATGGTCAAGGTTTTGAGGCCTACGGGCGGCAAGATACTCGACCCGGCTTGCGGTTCCGGAGGCATGTTTGTGCAGGCGGCCCGCTACATGCATGCACACAATGACGTGAACTTGAGCGTCAGCGGCGTCGAGAAGGACGCCGAAACCGTGAAGCTCGCGAAGATGAACCTTGCGCTTAACAATGTCAAGGGCGTCATCAAGAACGCGAACACCTTCTATGAGGATCCGTTCTCGTGTTTTGGCAAGTTCGACTACGTGATGGCCAATCCTCCGTTCAATGTGGACGGCGTCGACTATGCGCGGGTTCAAAATGAGACGCGATTCAACACATATGGCATCCCGCGCAATAAGTCGAAGGCGAAGAAAGGTACGGGCGAGACGGTTCCGAACGCCAACTACCTCTGGATTAACCTCTTTGCCACGGCATTGAAAGCGGGCGGACGCGCCGGACTCGTCATGCCGTGCGGCGCGGAGTCCGCCGGCGACAGCGAGCTGGAAATCCGCAAGCGGCTTATCAGTGCCGGAATCATCAAGCAGATGACGGTGCTCCCCAGCAACATGTTCAACACGGTCGTCCTGCCGGCGATGCTTTGGTTCTTCGACAAGGCGAAGATGCTGACGGACAAGAAGGACGAGGTGCTCTTCGTCGATGCCCGCAAGATCTACACCCAGGTCGATACGACGCACCGCAAGTTCACTGAGGAGCAGCAACGGTGTCTTGCGTTGATCACGCGTCTTTACGAGGGCGACACGGCGGCCTACGGAAAGCTGAAGCTGCATCTCGAAACGCTTCGCGCTGCTGCCATTGCCGACAAGGCGGCCCAATTGGCGACAGAAGAAAAGGCGTTTGCCGCGGCAAAAGCGAAAATCGGCGAAGGCAAGTCGGTCGAGAAGAAGCTCGCGAAGGCGGCAGAGAAGCACGAAAAGATCGTCGCCGAAATCACCAAGACAAGCGATGCCGAAATCACCCGCATAGAACGCCATCTCGCCTGGATGGCCGAATGCTTCCCCGAGGGCGTCTATCGCGATGTGACGGGGCTTTGCAGAGTCGGCAAGATTACGGGCGAGGGCGGGATTGAAGAGAACGGCTGGAGCCTGAATCCCGGCCGTTACGTCGGTGTTGTTCAGGAAGTCGACACAACGACGCCCGCCCAGTTCCGCGCCGAGATGAAGGCGATGCATGATGAGTTTGCCGCGTTGACGGACGAGGCCCATAAGATCGAGAAGCGCATCGCGGCCAATCTCCAGGAGGTGCTGGGGTGAAGTGGCAGAAGGTCAAGCTTGATTCTGTATGCGAGAGCATATCAGACGGAGACCACCTTGCGCCTCCAAAGTCGGATTCGGGTGTGCCGTTTATAACCATCTCAAATATCGACAGCAACAACAACATCGATTTCTCGCGGTGTATGTATGTTCCTCGCTCGTACTACGAGAATGTTGATAGTAAGCGGAAGCCTCAGAAGGACGACGTTCTGTACTCAGTTGTTGGCTCGTTTGGTAAGCCGGTCTTGATGCGCGAGAATGCCGAATTTGTGTTTCAGCGGCACATTGCGATTCTTCGCCCAAAATCGGACT
>JBJEWA010000070.1:0-45979 GCA_051884805.1 Kiritimatiellia bacterium
GGACTTCATCGCCTGAATCCTGAACTTGAACGTCGGCTTTGCCAGCAGTCGCCCGAAGCGCGTCAGGTCGCCGCCGTGCGCGGCGACCATCGCCCGGAAGCGCTCCAGCGCGCGCCCGTTCGCCAGATTCTCCCCGCACCGGCGCCGCGCCTCGTCGAGCGGCAGCTCCTGCGCCAGGGACACCATCAGCGCCGCCAGCTCCACGCACAGGTCGGTGACCGCCTTCGCCCGGGGATCCGCCGCGTTCGCGAGCGTCCGCAGGGCCGCGGCGACTTCGTTGGCGTTCCCGACGTGAAAGCCGAGCGGCGCGTCCATCGCCGTCACGAGCGCCGCCGCCTTGCGCCCCGCCGCCCGTGCGCCGGCGACCAGCGCGTCCGCCAGCGTCCTGGCCTCTGCGCGCGTCTTCATGAACGCGCCGCGCCCGCACTTGACGTCGAAGACCAGCGTCCCCGCGCCCTCCGCCAGCTTCTTCGAGAGGATCGAGGCGACGATCAGGGGAATCGAGGCGACCGTCCCCGTCACGTCGCGGAGCGCATAGATCTTCTTGTCCGCCGGCGCAATCTCGTCCGTCTGCACGGACAGCGAGACGCCGACGGACTGCGCGATCGACTGAAAGCGTTCGAGCGGCTGGGCGCAGGAATAGCCGGGTATCGTCTCCAGCTTGTCGGCCGTTCCGCCCGTCAGGCCCAGCCCGCGCCCCGTCAGGGACGGCACGCAGACGCCGCACGCCGCCGCCAGCGGCTGGACGACGAGCGAGAGGTTGTCGCCGACGCCGCCCGTGGAGTGCTTGTCGGCCGTGGCGACGTTCCACTCCAGGCAGCGCCCCGAGTTCTTCATCGCCTCGGTGAGGTCGGCCGTCTCCCGCTCCGTCATGCCGCGGCAGCAGATCGCCATCGCGAGGGCGGACATCTGGCAGTCGGGAATCTCGCCCCGGGTGTAGCCCTCGACGAACTCGCGGATCTCCGCACTGCCGAGGGCGCGGCCCTCGCGCTTCTTGTCCAGCACCAGCTTCGCGATCATGCGCACGCCCACGCTCCGGTTCAGATCGACTGCCGGTCGCAGAGGGCGCTGACGAACAGCGCCTTGATCGTGTGCATGCGGTTCTCGGCCTCGTCGAAGACCTTGGAGTACTTCGACTCGAAGACCTCGTCGGTCACCTCCAGGGCGCCGCAGTCCTTCGTCACTTCCGTGTTGAAGTCGTGGAACGCCGGCAGGCAGTGGAGGAACATGAGCCGGCCGTCGAGGTTGCCGGTCGCCCGCATCAGGTCCATGTTGACCTGATAGGGACGGAGCAGCCGGATGCGCTCGGTCGTCTTCGCCTCCTCGCCCATCGACACCCAGACGTCAGTGTAGAGGACGTTCGCCCCCTTCACGCCCTCCTGCGGATCGTTGAAGACGCGGATATCGACGCCGTTGCGCGCCGCGACCTCCCGCGCCTCGGCGAGGACCGCCGGATCGGGTTCGAGTTCCTGCGGGCAGCAGCAGACGTAGCGGACGCCGCACTTCGCGCAGCCCATCATCAGCGAGTTCGCGACGTTGTTGCGCCCGTCGCCCACGTAGGCGACCGTGCAGTCGTCCAGCGAGCCGAACGTCTCGCGCACGGTCAGCAGGTCGGCGAAGATCTGCGTCGGATGATAGTCGTCAGTCAGACCGTTCCAGACGGGAACGCCCGAGAACTCGGCGAGATCCTCGCAGGCCCGCTGGGAGAAGCCGCGGAAGAGGATGCCGTCGTAGATCCGGCCGAGGACGCGCGCGGTGTCCTTCACCGACTCCTTCTTGCCGAAGTGGATGTCGGGGCGCGTCAGGTACTCGACGCCGCCGCCCTCGTCCCGCGCCGCGACGACGCAGGAGTTGCGCGTGCGCGTGGACGACTTCTCGAAGATGAGCGCGATGTTCTTGCGGTGCAGGAGATCGCCGCGCACGCCGGACCTCCGCCGCGCCTTGAGCTGCGCGGCGAGGTCGATGAGACTTTTCATCTCCTCGTCCGAGAACGAAGCGAGACGCATCATCGAGCGTCCGCGAAGGCTGTCCATCCATGTCAGCATAGTTGCAATCCTTTATCCTTTCGGGAAGCAAGGATTATAGCAAAAATCGGCCGTGCGGCGAAGTCCGGCCGGAAAATCGTCCGCCGCGCGAAGACGCGCCGGCGGCGACACCGCGAACCGGTCCCGTCAGCGCGCCGGCGCAGCCGGCGGCGCAGGACGCGCCTTCGCCAACGCGGCGGATGTCCGCGCGTCACCCATGCTCCGACCCTTCCCCGCGGGGTGGTTGCTCGAAGAACTGCTCGATCTCCTCCAGCGTCTTGCCCTTCGTCTCCGGCATGAAGAACGCCGCCGCGACGAAGTAGACGACCGTCGCGCACGCAAAGCCGATCATGACCGGCGCATAGCCGAACTTCTCCACCAGCGCCAGCATGCGGTCGGCGATCAGATAGGCGACCATCATGTTGACGAACATCGCAATCGCCATCCCGTTCGCGCGGATGCGGTTGGGCATCAGTTCGGAGAGCGCCAGCCACACGACCACGCCCGGGCCAAGCGAGAACGCCGCAATGAAGCAGAGCAGCGCACCGACGACCAGCCAGCCCGCGAGCGGCCCCGGCTCCAGCACTCCCGCATTGATCGCGAGAAACACCGCTGCGGCCGCGAGATGGGAGCCGATGATGCCCGCCGTGCCGGCCTTCATCAGGAACTTCCGCCCCGTCCGGTCGACGAACGCGCACGCGACGGCCGTCATCGCCAGCATGAGCCCCGTGAACGCCATGAAGCCCACGTTCGCCGCCGCGTTGGAGAGCCCCGCATCCTGGAACATCTTGAGCGCGTAGTACTGCATCGAGTTGATGCCGGTCGCCTGATTGCAGGCGAGGATCACGACCGCCAGCACGAACGGACAGACGTACTTGCGGCGGAACAGGGAATCTTCGGGCCGAGGGCCGGCGGCCGGCGGCCGGACGGCGGGAGTTCGCCTCCTGGCCAGCCAGACGGGCGACTCCTCAAGACCGAGCGCACCCACGAAGAAGAGAACCGCCGGCGCCGCACTCGACCAGAAGATCGTCTTCCAGGCGACGGTCTTGGCGGCGGCGCTCACCGCCGCCGAATCCGCAGGCCCCACGATCTTCACGACCGCGAAGCCAACGAACGAGCAGAAGAGAATGCCGGCGACGTCCATGAACTGAAAGACGCCCGCGCCCTTGCCGCGGTCGGCCGCCGGCAGCGTCTCGGCGAGGTACATCGGAACGATCACGCCGAGCAGTCCCGCAGCGACGCCCTGCAGCGCACGGCCCGCATAGAAGAGCCGGAAGTCGCCGTGGCAGCAGCAGATCGGCACGCACGCGGCTGCGGCCAGCGCCGCAGCGAAGAGCATGGACGGCTTGCGTCCGAACCTCTCGGCGAGCGGTCCCGCCGCCAGGCTCGCCAAGGCCGCAGTCAGCACGACCGCCGCCGTGAGCCGCGAGATCTCGTCCGCCGTGAACAGCCCGAGGGCTTCGAAATAGGGAATCGCCGGGGCGATGATGGTGCCGCCGAAATCGAACAGCATGCCGCCGCAGCCGGCGATCGCGAGGAGAAAGAGCGCTTTCTTGCCCATGGGATCATCTGCAGAGGCGGTTCAGCAGCTCGATCTCGCCCTTGACGAGGTCGTCCGCAACCGTCGGACCGAACGGCGAGGTGGCGGACTCGTAGCCGTCCTCCCGGTACGCCTTGGCAAACGGGAAGTAGCCGCGGCTGCCGTTCGTGAGGCACGAGAGCATCGTGAGGACGAACGGCGAGGCCTTGCGGACCTGCACGCCAATGTCGTTAAACGGTTCTCCCGGGAAGCCGCCGAACGCGACGGACCGGCCGATCGAAACGGAGGTGAGCGGCAGTTCGTGGAAGTCGGGCGCCGAGGCCATGCGGCGGATGCGGCCCGCGCGCGCGACTTCCGTCGTGAGGCCCATGCCCGTGCAGCCGAGTTCCTTCGAGATCTGCTCGTCCTGGCCGGATTCGTGCAGCTTCCAGACGCGCTCGGCCCAGGCGAGGTTCTTCCGGTCGGTGTCCTTCGCCTTCTGGGCGGGGACGCGGACGTTGGCGGTCGCAAAGCGAACCTCCCCGGCCGCAAGCGGAATGCACTTCATCCAGACGCCAAGCGCCGCCGACGCGAGCACGTTCGCCATGTGCCGGGCGTGATCGTAGCCGCGGTCGACGTCGTCGAAGTCGCGCGTCAGGCCGTTGAGCTCGCCCGGGAGCGGCTTGACGTTGCAGTGGTTGACGTCGCCCTGCGTGCCGTTGAGCACCATGCAGCGGGTTTCGCCGAAAGTCGCCGCCTCGAAGACGCGCCGCGTCAGCCCCGGCCAGTCGGCCGTCAGCGTCTCGCCGCCGACGACGTCGGGGTGGGTCTGAAAGTTGATCACGCAGATCGACTTCGCGCCCTCGCGGTCAATGCGCAGGACCTGCACGGTCTCGTCCGCCGTATCGACCGGCTCCACCGCATCCGGATGGTTGGTGCCGGGATTGGTGCGAACCGACCCGTCGCGCATGCGCCAGCGGCGGCCGAAGGTGATGCGCCGGGCGACGGAGCGCTGATAGGAGAGCTTCGCCGCCCGGAGGTCGCGAATCGCCTCGACGGCCGCATCGGCCGAACGGCTCACCGCCATCGCGACGTAAAGCTCGTCCAGCGGACCCGTCTTGCTGATGACGCCGTCCCCTGCGGGGCTCCCGGTCTTCATGTCGGCGCTCGCGCCGTTCGACGCCTGGCGGGCAAGGAAGCCGCCGTCGTGCGTATGCGAGGCATGGAGCAGGATGGCGTCGCGGTCAACGCCCGTCGCCCGGACGATCGCCGCGCGCATATCGTCCGCAACCGAATCGGAGAGCGCCTCCGTATCGTACTGCGCGACGAGCGCGGTCTTCGCGCCGTCCGAGAACGCGACCATGTTGATCTGGAGCGGATCGAGCACCTGCCGGGCGTAGCGGAGCCGGTAATAGCCCGGCATGTAGACGCCGAGCGGCGGCGTGATGTCAACGCGCGAAAAGCCGACCTTGAAGTCGCCGGCGAAGACGGCCGCAGCCGTCGTCGCGAACAGCGCAAACGCAACTCGCTTCATGCTGACGTTCCCTGCGTTCATTCCCTGACCGTGACGATCTTGCCGCCGGCCCGGGCCGAAGCGTGGCACGCGGCGCAGAGCGCGAGATTGTGGATGGCCTCGTCGGCCGTGAGCGGCCGGCCCGCGGCGACGGACTTCGCATGGCCCTCGATGAGGGTCTGGTAGATGTTCCGGATCCGGCCCGGCTTCACCGCGACGACCTTCCTGCCGTCATCGATCTCCAGGCGCTGCCGGACCGGCTCGTCCGCATAGCCGGAGAGCTGGAACATCGTGCCGTAGCCGCGGAGCGTGGCCCTGCTGCCGTAGATTTCGTAGCCGAGGTTCGTCAGCGTGCCCGCGAGTCCGCCGCGCCTTTCCGAGAACGCGGCATTGACGGAACCCTGCGTGCCGTCCTCGAAGAAGAACTTGACGTAGGCGCCGTCCTCGGCCTTGATCGGCATCACCTTCGGGTAGTAGACGGCCGCGACCTTCCGGATCCGCCGGCCGAACATGAATTCCGCGACGTAGAAGCAGTGGCTGGCGACATCGCCGATCGGTCCGCCCATCTCCCCGACCTTCGAGCAGCGCCAGGTCGCGGCTTCGGCGGGATCGTAACCGTAGGCGAACTCCATGTGGAAGCAGGAGTCGTTGACGGCGCCGAGCTTCCGCATCGCCGCCTGGCCGGCGACGTTGTACGAATTGTTGACCATCATGTGGTCGACGGTCAGCGAGAGCCGCCTGGCCTTCGCGACCCGGTTCATCGCCTTCGCGTCCGCAATCGAGGTCGCGATCGGCTTCTCGACGATGACGTGCTTGCCGGCCTGCAGCGCCGCCAGCGCGAGCTTCGCGTGGCTGGCGTTGTTGGTGGCGACGTAAACGCCGTCCACCGCCTTGTCGGCGAGGACGGCGTCGAGGGACGGATACCACTGGAGGCCAAGCGCCTCGGCCGCCTCCCGGCGAGCGGGATTGACGTCCGTTGCGCCGACGAGCTGCGCCGTCCTGAGCGCCCGGAAGCGCCGGGCGTCACAGGCAAAGCCCTCCTTCGCGACCCGGTTCTCGGCAATGCCGCCGAAGCCGACCAAAACGTACCTGACCTTCATGGCGTCACGCTCCCTTCCCCTGCCGATCACTTCATCATCGCGGCGGCGACCTTCTTGAACGCGGCGACGTCACCCCGGATGTGGGCGAGCGTGTAGGTCGGGTGCGTCCAGAAGGAGATCGTCGCGTCGGCGAGCGAAGCGGCGACGGGGCAGCGGACCTTCGTGTAGTCGATGCCCTTGCCGAACGCAGGATCCTTGAACGGATACTGCCGCGCGCCGAAGCCCTTCTGCTTCGCGTAGGCCTCTTCCCGGTACATCTCGGGCCACAGCACGGAATACGCGCAGGCGCCCTCGGCCTGGACGGCGGCGATGAACTCCTTCATCGTGCACTTCAGCTTCGAGGTGTCGAGGACGAACGGGACGAGCCAGAACGAATTCTGCCGCTCCTCCGTATCGACCGGCATGTACTTGACGAGCGGATGCCCCTTGAGGCCCCGGATGAGGGCCTGGCCGAGTTTCCTGCGCTGCGGCAGGTTCCACTTGTCGAAGCGCTTGAGTTCGCCGAGGCCGATCGCGCTCTGGATCTCCGTCATGCGGAAGTTGTAGCCGACGCGGCGGTGGATGTAGAGCTGCTTGCCCTCCATCTTGAGGAGGTTGAGCTTCGCACGGACGTCATAGCCGTGGTCGCGGACGGAGCGGATCTCCCAGGCGAGCTCGTCGTCGTTGCAGACGACCATGCCGCCTTCGCCGCCGGTCGTGAAGTGCTTGGACTGGCAGAAGGAGAAGCAGCCGACCGTGCCGATCGTGCCGGCCTTTCTGCCCTTGTAGACGCCGCCAAAGCACTGGGCGCAGTCTTCGACGACGTAAAGGCCGTGCTTCTTCGCGATCCTCATGATCGGGTCCATGTCGGCGACCATGCCGTAGAGGTGGACGACGACGATGGCCTTCGTGCGCCTGGTAATCGCCTGCTCGATCTTCTTGGGGTCGAGGAGGTGGTCGGTGCCGACGTCGACGAAGACGGGGAGCGCACCGGCCTGGAGCGCGCAGAAGGAGGAGGCGATGAACGAGTAGGAGGTGCAGATGACCTCGTCGCCGGAGCCGATGCCGAGCGCGGTCAGGGCCACGTGGAGCGCCGCCGTGCCGTTCGAGACGGACATCGCGTTCCGGACGCCGAGCCACTTGGCCCAGGCTTCCTCGAACTCCATGCCGACGCTGCCGGTCCAGTAGTTGACCTTGCCCGAATGGAGGATGTCAAGGACCTTCTGATCGGTCTTCTTGTCGAACTGAGGCCACGCCGGGAAAGGCCTGGCGATGGTCTTGGGGCCGCCCTCGATGGCGAGCATAGCATTTTTCCGAGCCATTTGGATTACTCCTTGTTTTGTTGCTGACTGCGTGCCTGTCAACGATCTGAAAGCTTGCGGACCCTACGGGAGCAGACGCCTCGTCGTGCCCTTGAGGTAGGCCTTGCACATCCGGAACCCCTCGGCGTACCGGGCGCCGCACTGGTAGCCGCGGTACTTCGAGCAGGTCCGCACCATGTCCGCGAAATCGATGTGGTCGTGCTCCCGCATCCAGTCGAGCTGCGAGTGATGGCACTCGAGCATCTTGAGCTTGAGTTCGATCTCGTCGGAGATGTCGACGAACTCGTCCGGGACGAAGTTGACGCCCGCGAGCGTGTCCATGTAGTAGATCGGCACGAGCTTCGCCGCCTTCCTGGTCCGGGAGGGCCAGTTCGGCAGCGTCGCCGTGAACGCCGCGTCGAAGACGAGCTTCGAGGTGGCGATGTGGTCGGGCATATAGTCGTCGGGATTCTGCGTGATGATGAAGTCAGGCTGCGCGTACTGGATGATCTCCACCACCTTGTTGCGGCTCTCCGCGTTGTCCGCGTAGATGTCGAGGTCGTCGAAAACGCCGTCCAGCACCTCGATGCCGGCGAGCCTGCCCGCCGTGCGCGCCTCCTCGGCGCGCATGGGGACGAGTTCCTGCGGGGGAATGACGACATGGCCGAGCGAACCCGTGCAGAGGTGCGCGACGGTCACCTTGTCCCCGCGCTTGACGCACTTCGCGAGCGTGCCCGCGCAGCAGATTTCGATGTCGTCGGGATGACAGCCGATGGCAAGAACGTTCATAAGCGGGATTGGGGGCTATTGGCCGTACGGATGAAAACCGGTTTGAGGTATCGCCCTCGCTCAGTTCGCCTCCGCGACGAGCGGGCCGGCGAGTTCCCGGAGGAAGAAGAGCCGCCCGGGGAGGGTCGGAATCCAGCTTGAGGTCACCCAGCGGGACGGCCCGTAGCGGAGCGTCATCCAGAGGGACATGCCCTGCCACTGCATGCCGCGGCCGAAGACGCCGTCCGCACCGCCGATCGCATAGTCGGCCTGGAACATGAGCCCGGGCCCCATCGTATTCGCGCGGCAGGGGACGAGCGTCGTGCGCGACTTGAACGAGGTCTGCGCGTTCTGCTCGATCGTGAGCGGATGGAGCTGCACGCCGATGCGGTAGGGCTGCGCAAGCCACTCCCGGTCGGTCTTGAACTCGCCGCCGATCATCGGCTCCCAGAACGCAATGTGGCACATGCGGCCGATGCCGTAGACGAGCACGAGCTTCGCGCCGTCCTTCCTGAGCGCGGCGATCTTCGCCGGATAGGTCGGGAGGTTCTGCTTCGTCGCGAAGTTGCGGTGGTCCGGCGGAACCGTCAGCTTGCCGAGCGGGCGGTAGAACGCCTGCTCCATCGCGTACTGGAACGAGGCGTCGCCGACGAGGGTGTTGCCCTTGCCGTCCGCCCACTCGTCCATGTTGAAGCACCAGACGTGATCGCAGGCGACGTGCCATTCTCGCAGGAAGTAGACCGCCCACTTGTACATCCCCATCGGGCCGACGGGGAGAATGAAGGCGATCTTCCGGTCGGATTCCTTCGCCTTCTTGATCTCGCTCGCGATCTCATGCCCCATCTTGACCTCGAACTCGACGAGATCGTTGCACGGCACGGGCGCAAAGTCCCGGTGCCAGAACCGCTGCGGCTTGCAGACGTCCTCCGGCCGGTTCTGGCAGCACCGGTCGATCTTCCTCAGGTTCCAGCCGGCCGGATAGAATCCCTCCAGCAGGGACCCCTTCACCGTACTCATAAAGTCCATACCGTTCGCTCCTTTCGTTGTCCGTTCACCCGGCAGGGTGCGCCGCTCCGCAGCCTGCGAATGCAATGATAACAAAACCGACTTGTCGATTTCGCCACTTCCTGTTTGTCATTATCAAACGCATTTGGTAAACTGTGCGCACGATGAAGAAGGTTCTCGTCCTCTCCACGATCAACGGCCTCGCCGGGCGCAACTGCCTGACCGGCATCTTCAGGTACGTCAACAGCGGACTCGACTGGAGCATCCGCTTCATCGAGCGTCCCGACGCAGGCGGCGCGCGCGTGCTGGACTTCCTGTCCTCGGGCGAGGTCGACGGCGTCATCGTGAGCCTGGACCAGCAGACGGAGCTCCTGCCGCACATCCTCCGGACGCAGCTTCCGGCCGTGATGATCCACGACAAGACGGGCATTGCGCCGCGCGGGCGCCGGAACTTCGTCCTCGTGCGGAACGACGACCTCGCCGTCGGACGGCTCGCCGCGCGGCATCTGCTCGAACGCGGACGCTTTGCCTCCTTCGTCTATCTGCCGACGGAGAATCGCACGAGCTGGTCGATTTTCCGCGAACGCGGATTCCGCCTGGAGCTCGCGCGGCAGCGCATCGTGCCGCACCGCTGGCACCGCGTCCGCGAATCGCTCGCCGAGCTGCTTCTCGGCCTGCCGCAGCCCGTCGCGATCATGGGAGCGACGGACATCGAGGCGATGATCGCGATTGACGTCTGCCGCGCCAACCGCATTCCGATTCCCGCCCGCGCGGCCATCGTCAGCGTGGACAACGACGAGATGCTCTGCGAATCGACGAAGCCGACGCTGTCGAGCATCCGCACGGACGACGGCCTGATCGGCGAACTCGCGGCGCGCGCCCTTGACGGGCTGATGAGGTCGCGCAAGGCCGCGGCGGCGCGCGAGATCCTGGTTCCGCCGACCGAAGTCGTCGAGCGCAATTCGACCCGCGCCATTCCGCCGGCGGGACACCTGATCCAGGACGCGCTCCGCTACATCCACGCGAACGTGACGAAGGGCGTCACGGTCTCGGATGTCGTCCGCCACCTCCACGTCTCCCCCTCCCTCGCCCGCACGCGCTTCCAGGAGGTCACCGGCAAATCGATCCGCGACACGATCCTCGGCACGCGCCTCGCGCTCGCCGAGAAGAAGCTGCGCACGACCACCGAGCCGATCGCCCGCATCGCCAAGTCCTGCGGCTTCGCCTCCCCCTGCCGCATGGCCCATTTCTTCCAGGAGCGCCACGGCGTCTCGCCGTCGGACTTCCGACTCCGAAAGGACCCGCGTCCGCCGGGCGTCAGACGACGGCGGAAACGACGGTGACGACGCTGCCCCGGGCCAGCCGCGTCGTCAGCCGGTCGCCCGGACGCACTGCGGCCGCATCGCGCACGACCGAGCCGTCCGCCGCCGTCGTCAGCGAATAGCCGCGGCCAAGCACGTCGTACGGCGAATAGGCCGACAGCTTCGCCGCCGCCTGCGCCAGCCGGGCGGCGTCCGCCTGCACGCGCGCCTGCAACGCCGGCAGCAGCCGCGCATCGAGCTGCGCCACTGCGGACACCGACTGCTGGAGCGCCAGCGCCAGCGCCGGACGCAGCCGCGGGACCAGCCCCTGCAGCCGACGCTCGGCGCGCATCCGGAGGATCGTCAGCGCCGACCGCAACGCGTCCGACAGCTGGTCGATGCGCTGGGCGAAGAACTCGCCCCGGCTTCGCAGCGCGTGCGCGAGGTGCTGTTCCGCCGTCGCCAGCCGCGCGGCGAGCTCCGACCGGAGCGGCACGGCGATTTCGGCGGCGATGGACGGCGTGCCGGCCCGGACATCGGCGGCAAAGTCGCAGAGCGTGTAGTCCGTCTCGTGTCCGACGGCGCTGATCGTCGGAATCTCCGAAGCCGCGACCGCCCGCACCAGCGTCTCGTCGTTGAAGCAGAAGAGGTCCTCGAAGCTGCCGCCGCCGCGCGCCACGATCAGCAGGTCGGCGCGCCATTCGCCGGGCGCCGGCGGCTGCGACCGGTCGCCGCCGACCGCCTGGAAATACCGCAGGCCCGCCACGACCGTCTGCGCCGCCTCCGCCCCCTGCACCAGACAGGGAAACAGCCGAATCTCCAGCGCCGGGAAACGGCGCGTCAGCACGGTGCACATGTCGTGGATCACCGCGCCGGCCTCGCTGGTCACGATGCCGATCCGCCGCGGCAGAAACGGCAGCGGGCGCTTTCTCGCCGGATCGAAGAGCCCCTCCGCCTCCAGCCGCGCCTTCAGTTCGAGATAGCGCCGCATCAGGTCGCCTGCCCCGACGGGCTTGGCCGCCAGCACGACGAACTGGTAGTTCCCGCGAGGCGGGTAGACGGTGACGTTGCCGTAGACGAGGACCTTCGCGCCGTCCTTCAGGGCGGCGGCCGCCTTGCAACGGCCCAGGGCGGAGGCAAACATCACCGCCGAAATCTGCGCACCGGAGTCCTTCAGCGTGAAGTACGCGTGGCCGGAGGGATAGCGCCGCCAGCCGCTGATCTCGGCCTCGACGTAGATGCGCGTCAGGCGCCCCTCCAGGGCCGCCCGGATCTCCGCCGTCAGCGACGAGACCGAATACGGCTTCGGCTCGGCCTTTCCGCTCATTTCAGGACGACCTTGCGCAGCAGTGCGCACTTCCGCTCCCGATAGGAGTGGATGCCGACGGAAAGGATCGTCCCCACCGCGAAGAACGCGCTCAGGAGGTTCGTGCCCCCGTAGCTGAAGAACGGCAGCGCCATGCCCTTCGTCGGCAGCGCCTTGCAGACGACGCCGAGGTTGAACATGGCCTGGAAGAAGATGATGAACGACATGCCGACGACCAGGAAGCGCCCGAACCGGTCGGAGGCCTTGCGCGCAATGTACACCGAAAGCGAGAAGAACGCGACGAACAGGAGCACGACCGACATCGAGAAGACGATGCCGAGCTCCTCGGCGCCGACGGCAAAGACGAAGTCCGTATGCGCCTCGGGCAGGTACAGGTGCTTCTGCATCGACTCGCCGAGGCCGACGCCCCAGATGTCGCTGTTCCCGATGGCCGCCAGCGCCATCTTGACCTGATACAGCTTCTTGTCGTCGAACAGGCGGGCCATGCGGTTGGCGTTGGTCGCGATCTTGAAGGCGACGATGCCGCCGCCTAAGAACAGGAACGGCAGCATGTGCAGGATTCGCGTGCCGGCGACTAACATCAGCAGGAAGCCCGCCGCGCCGATCACCATGACCGACCCGAAGTCCGGCTCCAGCAGCACCGGCAGCGCGATGACGCCAATGAGGCACGCCGGCCAGAAGGCGCCGCGCATGAACAGCTCGACGCGCCATCCGGACTTGTCCAGCCAGACGGCGAGGAGAATCACCGTCAGCATCTTCGCCAGTTCGCTCGGCTGGAGCCGGAGCGGCCCGGCCATGATCCACCGGTGCGACCCGTTGACGGGGCGGAAGCAGAACACGGCGACCAGCATGACCAGCACCGCCACGAAGAACGCCCAGGTCAGGAACTCGTAGTCGCGCCACTTGTGGTAGTCGAAGAGCGAGACGAGCACCGCCACGACGAGGCCGGCCAGCAGGTAGGCGAACTGCCGCGTGATGAAGTAGTACGGGTCGTTGTGCAGGCGCAGCGCGTTCGCCTCGCTGGCGCTGGAGAGAACGACAAGGCCTAGCGCCACGAGCGCCGTGACCACTAGGCCGAACCAGAAAAGCGCAGACTTGCGCACCTCGGGCTACTGCTGGGCGGCGTCCGCCGGCAGCTTGATCACCTGGCCCGGAACGAGCTGGTCGCCCTCCGCCAGATTGTTGAGCTCGCGGATCTCGGCGGCGGAAACGCCCCAGCGGATCGAGACGCCCGTCATGTCATCGCCTTCCTGCACGACATACGTCCGCGACGGCGCCTCGGCGGCCGCCACCGGCTCTTCCGCCGCCACCGGCGCCGGCGCGGCCTCCGCATCGGCGACCGGCTGCGGCGCCTTCTCGGCCGTCGCCGCCGCGACAGGTTCCGCCGGCTGCCGGTCGCTCGCGACGACGGGAGCCGCCGTCTGCCGGCCCTTGTCCGCAGCGGCGGGCTTCGCCGCCTTCTTCGCCGCCACCTTCTCGGCCGGGACCTTCAGCTTCTGGCCGATCCGGATGCTGTCGGAGGACAGCCCGTTCAGCTGCTTGAGCTGGCGGATGTTGATGCCGGAACCGTAGGCCACCGAGCCGAGGGTGTCGCCGCTCTTGACCACGTATTCCTTGGTGGCGCCCGTGTAGGGCGCGAAGCCGCCCTTGCCGGCGCTGACCGCCCGGGACGCGGCGGGGGCGGGAGCGGGCTGTGCGCCGACGTCGATCTTGCCCGGCAGCTTCAGCTTCTGGCCGACGCGCACGATGTCGCGCTTGATCGAGGGATTGAGGCGCTTGATCGAGCTGATCGTGACGTTGAACTTCTTGGAGATCTTGGCCAGGTAGTCGCCGGGCTGCACGATGTACGTCGTGTACGCAGGCTCCGGCGGACGGGAAATGTCGGCGACCACGACCGGCTTCGCCTCGACGATGCACTTGCAGTCGGGCGCGCCGCACGCGCACGGCGAAGCATGGCGCGTTCCGGGAGGACACTTGCACGCCGGTTTCGCCACCACCACGGGATCGGCGTCAATCGTCGTGGCCACGGTCGTGTCGGCGCCCTTGGCCTCGTTCTGCGAGGTCGGCGCCGCACCGCGCCGGTAATCAGGATCCTTGCAGCCGGCCAACGTCGCAACCGCCGCGAGGCCAAGCACCATACCGAACTTGTTCATGTCTCTCTTCTTTCCTTTTTGACCAGGGCCGCGAAGGCATCCCCGCGCTCCCCGTAACTTGCAAACTGATCGTAACTGGCCGCTCCCGGCGACAGCAGCACCGTCTCGCCGCCAGCCGCCTCGCGCCGACAAGCCCCCACGGCCCGGTCGAGCGTCTCGCACTCTTCGCACGCGACCGCCCCCTCCCAGGCCTTGCGGAACATTCCGGCACACTGGCCGATAAGATACACTTTTCTGACCCGTCCTGTCAAGGCGGAAAGTACGCTTCGGGGATCGTCGCCCTTCGGCAATCCGCCCGCAATCAGCAGAATTCCGGGCCGCGTTCCGTCCGCCCCGGCGTGCGCGGACGAGGCCGCCATCCTGACGCCGGCCGCCAGCGCGGCGAGCGACGTCGCCTTGGAGTCGTCGACATACCGGACGCCGTCGATCTCGGCCACCGGCGCCATGCGGTGCGGAAGCGGCGCGAACGCCGCGAAGGCACGGCGGATCGGCGCTTCGTCCAGCCCCGCCGCCGTCATGAGCGCCACCGCCGTCGCGGCGTTGCCGGACAGGATCTCGTTGTCGAAATAGCCGCCCGCCCAGAGCGGAACACCCTCGCCCCATCCCCCGTCCGAAACCGGCGCACCCGCATCGATCGGCCGTTCCGTCATGCCCAGCAGCCGGCGCTTCAGGCCGTGGTAGGCCGCGACCGACCCGTGCCGGTCGAGATGGTCCGCCTGAAGGTTGAGAATCGCCGCCGCCGCAAACGTGTCGGACGGCAGCTCCGTCGTCTCCAGCATGAAGGAACTCACCTCGACCACCGCCCAGGGCGCCGGCTCCCCGGCGCGGACGGACGCCGACAGCGCGACCGCGCACACCGGCAGCCCGTAGTTGCCGCAGGCGACGGCGCGGACACCGCTCAGGGCGATGGCCTCGGCGACGACCTTGACGACGCTTGACTTCCCCTTCGACCCCGTCACCGCCAGCAACCGCCAGCCCAGGCGCTTCAGCTCCTCGCAGCCGAGCTGGAGTTCGCTCTTGAGGGGAATGGCGCGACGCCGCGCCTCGACGGCCCATGCGTGCGTCAGCGCAATGCCGGGCGAAATGACCGCAACGGCGAAGTCGCCGTCGGGGAACGGACGGTCGCCGTCCAGCACCGTCACCGCGAAGCCCTGCCGGCGAAGCAGGGCCTCCGCGGCCTGGCCGCTCCTGCCGTAGCCTATGACGAGCGCGGTCACTCGACCTGCCGGACGAAGTCGCGCCCCTCGTACGGCTCGGGCGGCACGTAGCCGTGCTGCGAACCCTGCATCCAGTGAATCTCCTTGTTGGCCGGAATGGCGTTCCAGAGCTTGGCCAGCCCGGTCGGCGGGCAGCAGTAGTCGCCGAGGCCCGCGCGCGAAATCACGGTCCGGCACGTCTTCGGGATGCGCTTGCCGAAGTTCACCGCGTCGTAATAGCCGAGGGCCTCGACCCACGGAATGTACCAGCCGTCCGCCGCCAGCTTCAGCGTCGCGTCTTTGCGGAGCTTGCCGTTCGTCTGCATGTCGCAGCACCAGGTGACGCAGCTCTCGGCGCGCGTCACGCCCTCGCCGCAGGCGGCCGCCCAGATCGTCTGCAGCCCGCCCTGGCTGCCGCCGGAGGCGATCAGGTCCTTCCCGTTCCAGCCCTGCTGCGTCTTCAGGTACTGGAGCGCGCGCTTGACGCGCAGCACCATGCCGTTGAAGTAGGCGACCTCGGGATCGGCGTTCTGCTGCGGGTCGAAGGCATAGGTTTGGTCGTGCGAGCGGATCTCCCACCGCAGCGCCTTGGTGTCGGCCTCCGTCGCGCCGAACTCGACGAGCTTGAGGCCGTGCGCGTTGATGTTGAAGAAGATCTCGTTGTCACGCGCCGACTTCGGCGTCGCATGCGTGCAGCGGTCGCCGCTGTAACCATGGGTTTCGAGCCGCGCCGGGAAGGTCCTGCCCTCGTCGACGGCCTTGGGCACCGAGAGATAGCCCGTCACCGGACGAAGCCCCGCGCAGTCGACGCGGACGGCGTAAAGGCGCGCCTTCGGATTCGCGCAGGGAATCTCGATCCGCTCGTCCTTGATCGGCACGCGGTCGAGCCGCGCGAACTGGCCCGCCCAGAACGCGTCGAAGTCGGCCGGCTCGCCCTCGTTGCGGAGCGTCGCGAGGTCCGCGCCCGCGCCGCCGTCGAAGAAGACGGCCTTGTTCTGGCGCTCGAAGCGGTTCATCGCCGCCTTGCCCTCGGGCGTCGTCGTATCGCCCGTGAACTGCTTCACGTAACGCCTGCCCTGGCCATCGACCACCCAGGCCTGGAGACGCACGAAACCGGGCCGGTCGATCTGCGTCGAGTAGACGAACGGCGTACCGTCGAGGGCGAAGCGGCCGCGCTCGCGGACCCCGTCGTCGCCGGAGCGGATCCAGTCGAGGAAATACTCGCCCGCCGGCAACGTGCCGTCAAGATCCTCGAGCGTCAGCGTAAAGGTCATCGTCTCGCCGACCCGGTAGGCGTCGGGATCCCGGTCCGTCCTGCCCTTCACCCAGGCGTTGTCCAGCACGCCGCCAAACGCCAGCGTCGCCACCATCAGGACGCCGAACGTCGTCAAGGTCTTCTTCATGTCGTCATTCCTTTCTGTCGTCGATTAGAAGTCAAGGTTGCGGACGTTGAGCGCGTTGTCCTCGATGAACTTGCGGCGAGGCTCGACCTCGTCGCCCATCAGCAGCGTGAACATCCGGTCGGCGGCGACGGCGTCGTTCAGCCGGACGCGCAGCAGATGCCGCTTCTCGGGATTCATCGTCGTGTCGAAGAGCTCGTCGGCGTCCATCTCGCCCAGGCCCTTGAAGCGGGAGACGTTGAGCCCCTGCCGGCCGTGCGCCCGGACGTCGTTCAGCAGCTTCCGGAGCGTGCCGCCGAAATAGTCGTCGGCCGAGAAGCCGTAGCCGGCGAGCGCCGCGGCCTGCTTGCGGAGCATGGACGCCCCGCTGCCCTGCGAGCTTTCGTCCTTCAGCAGCCCGGCGGCGCTGAAGCCGCGCTCCTCGACCATCTTCTCGGTCGCCTCGATCTCGGCCAGCAGGACGAGAAAGGCCTTCGCGCGCTCCCGGTCCATCGTCGCGCCGGACCCGTCCCGCACCTCGAAGTCGTCCAGCCCGAGCGTCAGCAGCCGCTCGGTCAGCTCGCCGTCGGTCAGCACATACTCGATCTTCTTCTTGCGCTCGACCTTGTAGAGCGGCGGCTGCGCGAGATAGACGTAGCCGCGCTCGATCAGCTCGGGCATCTTGCGGTAGAAGAAGGTCAGGAGCAGCGTGCGGATGTGTGCGCCGTCGACGTCGGCATCGGTCATGATGACGATCTTGTGGTAGCGCGCCTTGCTGACGTCCCACTCCTCGCCGAAGCCGCAGCCGATCGCGGTGATGAGCGTGCGGATCTCGTTGTTCGCGAGCATGCGGTCGACGCGCGCCTTCTCGACGTTGAGCACCTTGCCGCGCAGGGGCAGGATCGCCTGGGTCGCGCGGTCGCGGCCGGTCTGGGCCGAACCGCCGGCGGAATCGCCCTCGACCAGGAAAAGCTCGCTCTTCGCCGGGTCGCGGCACGAGCAGTCGCGCAGCTTGCCGGGCAGGCTCAGGCCGTCCATCACGCCCTTGCGGCGCGTCGACTCGCGCGCCGCGCGCGCGGCCTCGCGGGCGCGGGCGGCAAGCAGCGTCTTCTCGATCACCGTCTTCGCGACGGACGGGTTCTCCTCGAAGAAGGTCATCAGCCGGTCGCTGACGATGCCCGCGACGATGCCATCGACCTCGCCGTTGCCGAGCTTGGTCTTGGTCTGGCCCTCGAACTGCGGCTGCGGCACCTTGACGCTCACGACGACCGTCAGGCCCTCGCGCATGTCGTCGCCCGTCAGGGCCTCGAAGTCCTTCTCCTTGATCAGCTTGTTGTCGAGCCCGTACTTCTTGACCGTCGCGGTGAGCGCCCGGCGGAAGCCGCTGAGATGCGTTCCGCCCTCGACGGTGTGGATGTTGTTGCAGTACGTCTGCTCGAGGACCGAATAGCTGTCGGTGTACTGCATCGACACCTCGGCCTGGATGACGTAGTGCGATCCGTCAATGCGCGCGGAATCCCTCTCGCCCTCGAAATGGATGACGGGGGAAAGCGGTTTCTTGTTCGCGTTGAGGAATTCGACGAACTGGTCGAGGCCGCCCTCGTAGCGGAAGGTCTCCTCGTGATGCCGCTCGCCCTCGTCGTCGCGGAAGTGGATGGTCACGCCCTTGTTGAGGAATGCGAGCTCGCGCAGGCGGCTCACCAGCGTCTCCCACTTGAACGCGCGGCAGGTGAAGATCGTGTGGTCGGGAAAGAACGTCACCTTCGTGCCCGTCTCGTCGCCGCAGTCGCCGACGACTTCGAGCGGCTTCGTCACGTGGCCGCGCGAGAACTCGATGCGGTGCAGCTTGCCGTCGCGCCTGACCTCGACCCGCATCCACTCGGAGAGCGCGTTCACGCACGAGACGCCGACGCCGTGCAGGCCGCCCGACACCTTGTAGTTCGACCCGTCGAACTTGCCGCCCGCATGCAGCACCGTCAGCACGACCTCGATGGCCGGCCGGCGCTGCGTCGGATGCATGTCGACGGGAATGCCGCGCCCGTCGTCCTGCACCGTCACGGAGCCGTCGGCGTTGACGGTCACGTCGATCTGCGAACAGTAGCCGGCCAGCGCCTCGTCGATCGAATTGTCCACCACCTCGTAGACGAGATGGTGGTAGCCGCGCTCGCCGGTGTCGCCGATGTACATCGCGGGGCGCTTGCGCACCGCCTCCATGCCCTCCAGGACCTGGATGTTCTCGGCGTTGTAGCCGCCGTTCCGTTCTTCCGCCATGATCAGAGCCCCACTGCCTTGCGAACCTTTTCCATCGTCGGCGCCGCCGCCGCGCGGGCCTTCCGGGCGCCGTCCCGCAGGATGTCCTCCAGCGCGCCCGGATCCCTCGCCAGCTCGTCGCGCCGCGCCCTGAACGGGTCGAAGAGGCGGTGATAGGCGTTCAGCAGTTCCTTCTTCGCCGCACCGTAGCCGTAGCCGCCGGCGCGGAAGGCCGCCGCCATCCGGTCGGCCTCCTCCTTAGTCGCGAACAGCTTGTAAAGCTCGTAGACCGGATTGCCGTCGGGTTCCTTCTTCGCCTCCACCGGCTGCGAGTCGGTCACGATGCCCATGACCTTCTTCTTCGCCGAGGCGTCGAAAAGCTCGATGGTGTTGCGGTAGCTCTTGGACATCTTCTGCCCGTCCGTACCCGGAATCGTCGCGACCGTCTCGGGGATGTACGCATCGGGCAGCCGGAAGATCTCGCCGTAGGCGTTGTTGAACTTCTGCGCCAGGTCGCGCGTCACCTCCAGATGCTGCTTCTGGTCCTTCCCGACCGGCACGAGGTCGGCGTTCATGATCAGGATGTCGGCCGCCATCAGGACGGGATAGGCGAAGAGGCCGTGCGTCGCCTCGAAGCCGTGCGCCATCTTGTCCTTGTAGCTGTGGCAGCGCTCCAGCAGCCCCATCGGCGTCAGGCACGAGAGATACCACGCGAGCTCCTGGACCTCGGGCACGTCGCTCTGGCGGTACATGACCGACTTCGCCGGGTCGAGGCCGCACGCGAGGTAGTCGAGCGCCAGCTCGCGCGTCGCCTCGCGCAGCGACCGGCCGTCGCGCACCGTCGTCATCGCATGGAAATTCGCAATGAACATGAAGTTCTCGCCCTTCTCCTGAAGGTCGAACATGGACTTCATCGCGCCGAAATAGTTGCCCCAGTGGAGCTTGCCGGAAGGCTGGATCCCCGTCAGAATTCTCATGCGCGTATTATAGCATAATCGGCATGGCCGCCGGAAGCGCTCACGCCCCGCAGTCGAGGTTGCCGGTCAGCTCGGAGACGGCCGCGAACCCGTGCCGCTCGCAGTAGGCGACGATGCCGTCGTACACGGCCGCCACGACGCCGGGATCCGTGAACGTCGCCGTTCCGACCGCCACGGCCGTCGCGCCGGCCAGCAGGAATTCGATCGCGTCCTTCGCCGCATAGACGCCGCCCATCGCCAGGATGGGCAGCTTCGTCGCCTTGTGCGCGTCGTAGACGAGCTTGACGGCCGCCGGATGGATGCCGCGGCCGGACAGCCCGCCGGTCACGTTCGCCAGCGCCGGCCGGCGCCGCTCGATGTCGATGACCATTGCCGGAATGGTGTTGATCATCGACAGGGCGTCCGCACCGCCGTCTTCGCAGGCCTGCACGTACGGCACGACGGACGGCACGTTCGGCGCCAGCTTCACGAGCAGCGGCAGCTTCGTCGCCTGCCGGACGGCCGTGACGACCTCGCAGAGGACCTTCGGATCCTGCCCGAAGGTATGGCCGCCCGCTTTCACGTTCGGACAGCTCACGTTCAGCTCAACCGCGCCGACGGGGAAGCCGTCGGCCGTCTGCGCCGTCGAATGGGCAAAATCGTCCAGCCGCCGCGCGACCTCGGCGTATTCATCGACGCTGCCGCCCCAGATGTTCACGATCAGCGGCGGCGGACTGCCCGCGGCCGGCCCGCCCGCCAGGGCGTTCGTCACGCTCTCCGCATACCACGGCACCGTAATGTCGAGAAACTGGCCGACGCCCGTGCCCTGCAGGCCGATGGCGTTCACGAGGCCGCCCGGCACCTCCGCATGGCGCGGCATGGCGTTCCCCGGCCACGGCTCGACGCGAATGCCCTTCGCCGTCACCGCGCCGAGCTTCGCGTAATCGACCGCGCCCAGGTACTCCGTCCCGTAGCCGAAGGTTCCGCTCGCCGTCGCGACCGGCGTCGCCAGCTTCAGCCCGCCGAGATTTACGCTCGTGTTCACCATACCAGGTCCTCCGCCGCGAAGACAGGCCCTTCGATGCAGCAGCGAGAATTGCCGCGCACCGTCCTCTGGATGCAGGCGTAGCAGGCGCCCACGCCGCAGATCATGTGCCGGTCCATCGAAATCCAGCCCTTCGAGCCGGTGCCCGTCGCCCGCATCGCGACCGCCTTCAGCATCGGATCGGGACCGCACGCGAACAGCTCGAACGAGCGGCCCTCGTGGCGCAGCTGCGCGAGCTCGTCGTCGAGCGGGTCGGTAACCAGGCCCTTCACGCCCGCCGAGCCGTCGTTCGTCGCCACGCGGACCTCGACGCCGAGCGCCCCGAAGCGGTCGAGCGCCAGCAGGTCGGCCGCCGTCCGCCCGCCGACGAACACCTTCGGCCTCGGCAGGCCCGCAGCCGCCACGAAGCGCCGCGCGAGAAAGTGGAGCGGCGCGACGCCGTAGCCGCCGCCGACGAACAGCGCCTCGCCCGCGCACTTCAGGGGAAAGCCGTGCCCGAGCGGACCGAGCACGCTGACCGTGTCGCCGGGCTGCGCCGCGTTCAGCGCCAGCGTACCGCGCCCGACCGCCTTGTACAGCACCGTCACCCGGCCGTCGACGGCGTCGAAGACGCTGAACGGACGCCGGAGCGCGCTCGCCTCCAGCGCCGGCACCCGCACGTGCACGAACTGCCCCGGCACCAGGTCGGCCGCCATCGCCGGAGCGTCAAGCACGAGGTAGCGGTATCCCGCCCCGATCTCCTCGTGACTCACCACCCTGCACTTCTCTTCAATCATGGTGCGGATATTATAGCACAACCGGGCGGCTGACGCGCTTCCGCACGCCCGGCCGTCAGAACCCCGGCAGGTTGAGCTGCCCGGAGACGCAGACCTTGCGGCCCTTGTCCAGCGTGCGGTCGGACGTGTCGTAGACGACGAACTTGAAGCCCTCGAAGCGCTTGGATAGCTCCTCGCGGATGAACGCCGAGACGGTCTTCACGTTGCCGACGTCGTCGTCGGAGAAGCCGATCGAGACGGAACGGTTGAGCCGGCCGGATCGGCGGAGCATGTGGAAGACGTGCTCGACGAAGTCGCGGATGGCGAACTCCTTGGCGAGCTCCGGCTTCGCGGCCGTCGTCGCCGTCGCCAGCTTCTCCCGGTAGATCGGGTCGTTCGCCATCCGCTCCCGGAAGCCGCCATGGGTGACGGCGGCGTAGCGGCACATGCCGAGATAGTAGTCGAGCTCCTCCGCATCCGTGCCGAACTCGCCGTCGCCGACCCCGTCGATCCACTGCCGGTAGCCGCGCAGGTTGCTCATCATCTCCTCGCGGTCCTCCTCCGTCAGCGCGTACCGGATGAAGAGCCGCACCGCCCGCTCGATGGTCTTCGGCGAATGGCCGCGCGCCGTCACGATGGCGAAAAGGCGGCCTTCGCGCAGCGTCTTCTTGAGCGCCTGGTAGCTCGGCCCCGGCCGCTCGCCGTGCTCGACCTTCTCCAGCGCGTCCAGCGTGTCCAGGATGAAGCGGTTGCCCGCGTCGCCGCCGGACGCGTCGGCGGCGTCCTCGAAGTTCCGGAACGCCGCCGCCCAGCCGCCGTCGGACGGCGGACGGTAGTGCCGCTCGTCCGCCCGCACGAGCGCAAACGTCGAGGTCGAGACCTCGACGGGACGCCACTCGCCGTTCGCTTCGAGATGCTCCATGCGGATCTTCGTCGGCATGTGCAGGATGTTGTCGTCCCAGTCGAAGATGTAGTACTTGAAGTCGCGGTTGGCGACTTCCTCGTTGACGAACGGAATCCGCCGCTTCAAGCCACCTCTCCCTCGAAGTCGAAGCCGCAGACCTTCGTCAGCCGCACGTCGACGAAGGCGCCGACCTCGGCCCGGCTTTCGCCGTCCGCTTCCCGCAGGTAGGTGACGCCGTCGACGTCCGGCGCCTGGGAGGCCAGGCGCGCGACGCCCGGCGCGACGACCAGCGCACGACAGGTCGCGCCCAGCAGCCGCCGCGCCTTCAGCTGCCAGATCTTCGCCTGCTGCTCCATGACGAGGCGCTCGCGTTCGCGCGCGACGGCCGCCGAAGCGCGTCCCTTCATCGCCAACGCCTTCGTCCCCGCCTCGGGCGAGAAGGCAAAGGCGCCGAGCCGGTCGAACTGCATGCGCTTCAGGTCCGCCAGCATCGCCCTGAACCGCGCCTCCGTCTCGCCCGGAAAGCCCGTCATCACGGTCGTGCGCAGCGTGACGCCCGGCACGGCCGCGCGCAAGGCCTCGGCCGCGACGCGCGAAGCCTCGATCGCCCGGGCGCGGTTCATCTTCGCAAGCACAACCGGATCGGTGTGCTGGATCGGCACGTCCACGTAGCGCACGGCGTGTTTCGAGCTGCGCATCCAGGCGAGGAAATCCTCGGTGATCTCGCTCGGATAGCTGTAAAGGACGCGCACCCAGAAGTCGCCGGGAATCCGGTCCAGCGCCCGCAGGAGGTCGGGCAGCGTCCGCCGCCGCCCCGACTTCGTCTCCTCGCACCACCGCATCGGGTCCTGCGCGATCACGTTGAGCTCGCGGCAGCCGCTCGCGATCAGCGCCCGCGCCTCGCGCAGGACCGAACGCAGCGGACGCGAGCGGTACTTGCCGCGAATCCCCGGAATCGCGCAGTACGAGCAGCGGTGCGCACAGCCCTCCGCGATCTTCAGGTAGGCGAACGCCTTGCCGGTGAGCCGCAGGGCGGGAAGCTTCGGCTCGACCCACCGCTGCGGCACGCCAATCCACTCGTCCACGCCGGGAAAGGCGCCCTCGCGCCCCGGATAGCGCTGCGGATAGCAGCCGGTCACGATGACGCGCCCGTACTGCCCGCGGCGCTTCAGCTCCAGCGCACGGACGATCTCCGCCTCGGCCTCCTCGCGGGCCGAGGCGATGAACGCGCAGGTGTTGACGATGGCGACGTCGGCCCGGTCCGGGTCGGACGACAGCGTGCAGCCCCGCCGGATCAGGTCGCCTGCCAGAACCTGCAGATCGACGGCGTTCTTTGCACAGCCGAGGGACACCAACGCAAGCGTGGCGCCCCTCGGCACGTTGACGGGAAACTCCGCCATCCGGAGAACTCGCCGCCCGGTCAGAACTCGAAGCCCTTGCGGATGTACGGACGGACCAGTTCGGTCGCCGCCTTGTTGTCGAAGCTCTGGGAGGCCGAGTCCCACACGAGCTTGCCCGGAACCTGCTGCGCGACGCAGCCGACGAGAATGCCCTCCATCTGCGGCACGCAGTACTCGACGTCGGAGAAGCAGCGCGAATGCGTCTGCTCGTAGACCGGGCCGACGCCGCGGATGGCATTGACGAACTCGCCGTAGTGGCCGGCCGCGAAGCCCTTCATCTCGACGGTCGACTTGCCGACCGCCGCGTCGGCCTCGCCGAGGAACGGAATGCTGCGGGCGATCTTCTTGGCCGCTTCGTGCGCGAAGATGTCGACGAACGTCTTGTCGCCCTCCATCGCCAGCGCGCACTTCGCACCGTAGTCGTCCTGCATGAGCACGGAACCCTTCGAGCCGATGATGTAGCAGCCCGTATTGGGAACCTTGCCGCCGTTCGCCGCCGCCCACTTGGGCATGATCGCCGCATCCGGCTTGACATTGCCGTCGTACCAGTAGAGCGTGACCGCGGGGAGCTGCTTCGCGGAGCCGTCGGCGTTCTTCTGGAGCTTGGATTCGCGGGCCTTGTAGGTCAGCCTGACGACGGACTTGAGCGGATAGGCGATGTCGTTCGCGGACTCAATCATCGTGCACTCCGCATCGGAAACGCCGCCGAGCTCGAGACCGCGGAACGCGAGGTTCATCGTGTGGCAGGCCATGTCGCCGAAGGCGCCGGCGCCGAAGTCGAAGAAGCCCCGCCACGTGAAGCCGTGATAGACGTTCTTGCCCAGGTTCCACGGGTCGTAGACGTCGGCGTCCTTCGGATACTTGTCGAGGAACGGACGCGCCTTCGCCGTGGCCAGCCAGGCGTCCCAATTGAGACCCGTGCGGACGGCATCGCCCTTCGGGTGGCTCTTGACCCAGTCGGCCACGCCCTTCCCCTGCGGCCACACGGGACGGTTCGTCCACACGTGGACCTCCTTGACGTCGCCGAGGATGCCGCTCTGGATGACCTCGGTGCAGCGGCGCATCGAGTTGAGGCTGCTGCCCTGGTTGCCCATCTGCACGATGACGCCGTTGTCACGCGCCGTCCGGCCGAAGTAGTCGAGCTCCCACAGGGTGCGCACCAGCGGCTTCTGCACGTAGACGTGGATGCCCTGCTGCATCGCAAGCACGGCGACGGGCGCGTGCACGTGGTCGGGCGTCGAAATGGTCATCGCCTCGATGCCGAGGATGCCGGCGTCGTCAAGCAGGCGGCGGTAGTCGGTGTAGAACGGCACGCGGTACATGTCGAAGTCGATGCCGTCGCGGACGAGCGCGTTCTGCGCCGCCTGGCGCTGGTTGTAGTCGGCGTCGCAGAACGCGACGATCTCGACCAGCCCCGTGCGCAGCATCGGCGTCCAGTCCGAATAGCCCTTGCCCATCACGCCGACGGCGGCGAGCTTGATCTTCTGCCCGCCGCACGGACACTTGCACCCGCCGATCGCGAAGAGCGAGGTTCCGGCAAGACCGCGAATGAAATTCCTTCTTGAAGCGTTGATCTGCATTCTCAATGTCCTTTCTGTTTGATGACTGTGATTTTACCAAATCGACGAGCGGCTGGCAAGGTTGCGTCCCGCGCCCCGAGCGACCGAGCCACAGGTCCGAGCTATTGCACGTAGTTTATCACATCCGCCCGCATCAGCGCAAGCGCCCGACACCCAACGCATGAGCGCTCGCCTTCGCCCAACGTTTCCGGAGGTCATGTGGGGTCTGTCCCCGGCCTCAATCGGGGTCTGTCCCCGGCCTCACGGACCTCGTTCGGGGTCCTGCCACGGCGTGAGGTCACGCCGGGTACTCGGCTGGGAGGGCTGGCCAGCAGAGTACCCGCAGCGCCCTCGCTGCGGGGCGTGGTAACAGCCACGCCCGGGTACTGGGCTTGGCGCCGCCACGGCGTGAGGTCACGCCGGGTACTCGGCTGGGGCCGCAAGCGGGGTCTGTCCTCGGCCTAACACCTCCCCTCTCGTCGCTCTCTCCCCTCTCGTCTCTCTTGTCCTCAAACGGTGGTCCCCAACTTCACCCAATGTTTATCGACCGCAAGCGGGGTCTGTCCTCGGCCTCAAACGGGGTCTGTCCCCGACCGCAAACTGGGTCTATCCCCACGATTCAAGCGCGCCCGTCCTTTGTCGCCCAAGGCAGATCATGACAAGCAGACCCTTTTCCGCGTCAGGCCCGACAACCGCGCGACAATCGACGGACCGTATTCGACGGGCGGAAGCGGGGCTGCATAGGTCGCCAGCCCCAATCTCCGCCCCTTCTCGACACCGAGCGAATTGTACGGCTCGACGTCAAGTTCTTCGACGGACGCCAACTCGTCCGCCAGCGCCGCCACGGCGGCAAGCTCCGCGTCGCCATCGTTCACGGACGGCACCATCGGCAGCCGCAGCACGATGCGCTTCTCCCGTGCATCCAATCCGCGAAGATTCGCCAGGATCGGCACGAGGTCGCCTCCCGTCAGCTCTCTGAAGCGTCCCGCATCCAGGTGCTTGACATCAAAGAGCCAGAGATCGACGAAGGGCATGACGGACTCGACCACCTCCCAGGGCGCACAGCCGCTCGTTTCGACGGCAGTGTGCAGACCGGACCCCTTCGCCGCCGCCAGCAGGCTTCGCACGAACGCGGGGTGCGCCAGCGGTTCGCCGCCCGACAACGTGAGTCCGCCACCCGAATTGTCATAGAACGGACGATCGCGCAGGATCTCCTCCATCAGGTCGGCTATCGTTCGCAGTCGCCCATAGCCGCCTTCCGGACGGACGCGCCACGACTCCGGGTTGTGGCACCACCGACAGCGCAACGGACAACCCTTCAGGAAGACAACCGTGCGAAGCCCCGGCCCGTCGTGCGTGGCCCCGTGTTCGACATCGAAAACGACGGCAGACGTCTGCATGTCCGTCAGACGGGCGAGACCGTACGCGAGATGACCTCGTCCTGAATCGTCTTTTTGAAGCGGACGAAGTAGCCGGAGAATCCCGAGATCCGCACCCGCACGTCGGCGTACTTCTCCGGTTCCTGCTGCGCCGCGACAAGCGTCTCGCGCGAGACATGGTTGAGCTGGAGATGGAGTCCGCCCTCGCGGAAGTAGGTCTCCACCAGCGCGACGAGCTTCTCGAAGTCCCGGTCGTCCGTCAACACCGTTTCCGGCAGCGTCAGGTTCAGGATCGACGTTCCGCACATCGCCCCTTCCGGGTCCATCTGTGCGGCGGACAGGAGGACGGACGTCGCGGCAAACGGGCCGTGTCCGGCGGACGGCCCGCCGCCGAACGAGAGGAAGTCGCCCGCGTACCGGCCATCCGGCGTCGCCCCCGTCAGCGCGCCCAGCTTCGTGGCGTTGTCGTTGTAGCCCGTGTGGTTGCCGAACGTGAGCGGCAGGCCGAAGTAATCCGTCCGCCCATCCGCCCAGCGCGCGACGGCCGTGTGATAGAAGCGGGCCATCTCGTTCGAGAACGGATCGTTGGCGCCGTAGAACTTCCCGTGCGCGAGGATGTCCGCGCGCAAACGCTCATGGCCTTTCCAGTTCGCCGCCAGCGCCGCGACGAGTTCTGCCATCGTGCAGCGCCGTTCGTCGAAGACGAACTGCTTCACGACACACAGGGAGTCGATGACGTTCGGGGTGCCATGGAGGTCGATGCAGGGGCACGAGCGCGTCGCGCCGCCGCGCGTCGGACTCTCGGCCCGGTCGATGCACCCCTCGATGAAGAGCGCCGACAGGACGTTGCAGTCGCGGGCGCGGACGGCGTTGAACGCCTTTGACAGCCGATCCGCGTCCACAAGGTCATGCTCAAGCTCCTCGACGAAGATCGTGCGGAAGTCATCCCATTTCCGACAGGCCAGCACGTCGTCGCGGCGAACGGTGAAGACGCGCTCCACGCAGCGGAGGCCGTTGGCATGGAATCCCCCGAAGGAGACGCCGCCCATGAACGTCGGCTCGTTGCACCCCGTGATGCAGTAGTTGCGGGCGACCTCGGGCGCGAAATGGCACCGCTTCATCAACGCGGCGACGCGCGGCGCGTCGCCGTCAAAGGCGATGCGCTTGTTCGGGTCGCGGCGTTCGCAGTCGAGCATGAACCGCAGCACCTCGCGCGTCGTCTGCGGATTCCAGCGGAAGGACATCTCGGGGCGCCGCAGGTCGCAGGCCATCGCAGACTCGACGACCAGGCGCGAGAAGTCGGTCCAGCCGTCCGCGCCGTCCGGAGTCAGCCCGCCGACGGTCAGGTGGCATTCGCCGCCCTTGTCGTAGTTGCTGCTCGCGTGCGGCGTATGCGCATCGATGAAGATGAAGAGCTCCTGAAGCCGTTCCGCCGCCCGGTCACGCGTGATGCGTCCGGCGGCAAGATCCGCGAAGTACAGCGGCGCCAGGTACTGGTCGATCCGTCCGATCGCATCGGACAGGAAGTCATAGCAGAAGAAGACGCTTTGAATGCCTTCGTCAAACGTCCGCGCCGGATGCAGGGGAACGCGGGTGCAGCGCGCCGCCATCTCGCGCAGCGTCGCCCGCCGCGCCGCATCGTCCGTCGCGTCCGCCAGACGGCGACATTCCGCCGCACAGTTCGCGGCCCGCATTTCGATGCCGTCCAGGGCGAGGTCCATCCCCTTCAGGTAGTCAAGGCGATCCTGATGACCCGCCCACTTCGCCCGCGCGGCGGCGATGTCCGCACGGATGCCGACCAGCCCCCGATTGACGATCTTCGGGAAGTCCGCGCACGTGTGCTGCCACTCGAAGACGGCCAGCCGCTCCTTTGGCTTGAGGTAGTAGTCGCGAAGGCAGACCTTCGCGAACGCAGAATGGCCCGTGCGACGGTAGAGATCGCTTTCGACCGAGCCGTCGAACGCCAGATAGCCGACAAGTTCCTCGTCGTCGCGAATGGCGACCGGCTGGGCGGCGATGTATTCCTTGAGCCGCTTGCCGATGCGCACCGGCTCCGGCAGCGCGAGGTCGCCCGGATCATAGGCGACGGGGACGGCCTGCGGAAAGACGTCATGGTCCAGCGCCCGATCGAGCAGACGGCGGACGCGCGGATTCAGCACGCTCGATCCGGCCCCGAACGGCCGCTCGCCCGCACCGACGGCGGGTCGCGTCCAGTCCATGAGGATCGCGGCCGAAAGCCCGACCGCAAAACCCCTGCGCGTCATGTTCATGTTCGCTTCCTTGCTCATGTCGTGCTCCCCTTTCTTCATTGTTCTCCGGGTTGTGGTCGATCGACGCCGCCGGCATCCAAGCGGACGAATCCACGCACCAGATCCGGCCAGTCATAGTCCTCCAACGCGCCCCAGACGCCGATGGCAAAGGAGTCGCGGGACGGGTCCGGGTCCGTCACCAGCTGCGTCCAGCTCGGCGGCGGATCCATGAAGTCAACGCCGCTGAAGAGTTCGGGCTCGGCGGCGAAGGCATGCGCCGCCGCGATGCAGTCCCATCCCTTCGCCCGAAGGCGCACGGGCTTGCCTCCCCGTTCCGCCGCACTGCGGAGGATGATGTTCTCGGCATCACGACCGACGACGGAGCGCCCCAGCGTCGCCAGCATCCCCGCCTCGTTCTCCCGTCGCATGCCAAAGGCCCCCGACAGATACCACCAGTCGAAGTTCGGATGGTCAAACGGCGCTTGCGGACCCTTTTCCTCGGCGAGAAGCCGCGCGAGCGGACGGATATTCGCACGGCGGCGGACGACCTCGCGCAGACGTTCGCGCGGCAGCGGCTTCCGCCTCGCCGCCAAAGCGCTCGCCCGCTCAGCGATAAGCGAATAGATGCTCCTGAAGCCCGCCCGGTCGCGCACCTGGCGCGTGTCCGTGAAAAACGTCGCCGCCGCCGGAAACGGCAAGGAGCGGGCATTTGCCGGATCGCTCGCGCAATGATCGCCCGTCGAAAGCCGCCAATAGTCCGCCAAAGCACGGGGCGGTTCGCCGCCGCGAATGCAGTACCGCATCCAGTCGACCTGCGCCGCACGCGTCGGCGCCGCAAGTCCATGCGGGCCGTCGCAGTGGAAATGCCAGACGCGCTCGGAGCAGCCCAGCCGCGCACGAAGACCGGACAGGACGGCGACCGTCGACGCCGTTCCCCGCTGGGGGAAGTAGTCCTTCCACCGGCTGCCGACCGCAAGCTGGACGCGCGGATAGCCGAGCGCGAGGATCGCGGCATGGTTAAGGCCGTCCGTCAGCTGTCCCCAGTAGAACTGCTCGGCGTCATGGCAGCCCCGGCAGGCGAAGACCTCCCGGATTGAAGAGACGAAGCAATTCGGAAACGCGGCCTTCACGCGCGAATCGAGGGCCTGGAGATACGCGCTCATCGTGCCGCCGCCCGACGTGCCGCAGACCCCCAGCCGGCTGAGATCCACGTCCTTGCGCGACGCAAGGTAGTCAATGGCGCGGATTCCATCCCAGATGCGGAAGCGCGCAAAGTTCCAGCCGACGAGCCAGCCGCGCGCACCGAGGCTAGTGTGCTCGGCGGCGCACTCGCCCCGTGTCGCATCAAAGCGGGAGTCGCACTGACGGCGCTCCCCCTGCGAGAGCGGGTCCCACGTAAACGCGGCAAAACCAGCCCGCGCCATCATCGCGAGATGGTCCGCATAGTACGGCGACAGAATTCCCCGGTCGCTGTGGCCCATCGGCATCGCGACCGCCGGATACGGCGGGCGGAACTGCGTTGCCGACGGCAGCGCAAGATGCCCAACGACATAGACGCCCGGCTGCGATTCGAAAAGGACGTTCTGCAGCGTAAAGCCGTCACACGCCGTGACGGGCCCTTCCTGCGCCCGAAGCGGCGTCCGTCCGGGAAGACCGCCCAGCCCGCGCAACCAGGCCGCGCGCCAACCGGCCTGTCGCGACGACAAGTCCGCGGCCGTGGCAATCGCCGCGACGGCGTCGTCCGCCGCGCGGTCGGCGTCCGCAATCTCCGCCAGCAGCGAAGCCGAAACGATGGCCGGGAAGCCCGCCAGCGCCAAGCAGGCGAGGCCTGCGCCTACGGCGAATCGAACGTCGTGTCGCTGCATCTGCCTTTCCCCACTTTCATGATGGTGACATCATCGCACATTCAGGCCGCTCCTGTCATTGTATTCGGTCGGCGAATTAGTGTATAATCTGTCCATGACCGATTCTTCAGCTACAACGGCGCTCATACGCGCCAAGCGGTTTCAGCGTGCCTTTCTCCGCCGGGCGGGGAAGAACGTCGAGACGCTGCGCCAACTGGCGGAGGTGCTGCCCGATGTACGCTTCAACCTAGTCGACGATAGGGAGCGCATTGTCGCCTTCAACCGCGAGAACTGCGCCAATTGCAATTTCCGGGACGAGTATGAAGCCGTCGGACGAAACATCGCCGAACTTTTTCCCGCCGTCCTCGCCAACGCCTATCTCGCGCTCTACCGCGAAGTGCGACAAACGGGACGTCCCGTCCTGAACCGCATGACCTTTCACGGAGCCGACCGTTCGACGACGCCGCGCCTCGCAAACGTCTTCCCCGTCTTCGACACGCAGGGCGCGATCATCGGCACCGCCTGCTTCTATCGGCCCCTTTCGGGCGAGTCCGACCCGGCCGACTGGTATGGCGCCGTCCAGAAAGCCGTCCGTTTCATCGACGCGCACTTCGCAGAGAAGATCACCCTCGCGCGGCTGGCGGAGGTCTCACGGCTTCCGCCGACGACCTTCCGCCGCGCCTTCTCGAAAGTCCTTGACACGACGCCTGGAGCCTATCTGGCGACCATCCGCATCAACCGCGCCCGCGAACTCCTGGCGAAGACGGACATGACCATCGAAGCCATCGCCGCCGAATGCGGCTTCTATGATCCGAGTCATTTCGTGAAGACCTTCCGCAAACTGCGCCACGAGACGCCGACGGCGTTCCGTCGCTTTATTTCATCAGCGCCGAATAGGGCGCCCTAGACGGAAAAGCCATTCGCCAAAGCGCATCGCAACGGGCCTGTCCCCGATTGAAGCGGGACCTTTCCCGCGTCACCGAGGAGACTTTCGCCGCCTTTTCGGCAGCGAAAAACTTCTCGTGATAGCCGCAGGTGCCGAAGTCCGCCCATTCGACATCGTCCCGCAACAGCCGTTCGGGATGCCCGTCGCGTACCGGACGAACTGCGCCAGCTCGCCGCCGGACAGGACTCCGGCTGCGGATGCCGGTCATTTGCGGGTGCAGGTCTGCCCTTCCTTCGAATCCTTCACGAGCCAGCCCTGGTCCGCAATCGCATCGCGCAGGCGGTCGGACTCCGCCCAGTTCTTCGCCTTGCGCGCCTCGGCGCGGGCGTCGAGCAACGACTGAATCTCGGCGGGGACGGCCTCCTTCCCGGCCCTGCCGAAGAAGATGACGCCCAGGACCTCGTCCATCCGCCGGAACACGGGCAGGACACCGGCGCCGCCCTTGCCGTTCGCGTCGCGGACCAGCGCGAACAGCGCGGCAAAGGCCCGGGGGAGGTTCAGGTCGTCGTTTACGGCCGCCGTGAAGTCGTCAAGATGCCGCTGCGCCCATTCCGGAACAGCGCCATCCGTCGCCTGATCGACGCAGCGGTCGATCTTCTCCAGGGCCTTGCGCGCGTCGTCCAGCGCCGTAAAGGCGAAGTTGAGCCCGCTGCGGTAGTGCGCGTTGATGAGCACGTAGCGGATCTCGCGGCCGGCATAGCCCTTCCCGAGCAAGTCGCGCAGGGTGAAGAAGTTGCCGAGCGACTTGGACATCTTCTCGCCGTTCACGCGCAGGTGCGCGCAGTGCATCCACGTCTTCACGAACGGCTTGCCCGTCGCGGCCTCGGCCTGGGCGATCTCGTTCTCGTGGTGCGGGAACAGGTTGTCGATGCCGCCGGTATGCAGGTCGAAGGTCTCGCCGAGATACTTCATCGACATCGCCGAGCACTCGATGTGCCAGCCGGGACGCCCGCGGCCCCAGGGAGAATCCCAGCCGACGGGGCCGTCGGACTCCTCCCACGCCTTCCAGAGCGCGAAGTCGCCGACGTTCTCCTTGTCGTACTCGTCGTCCGCGCAGCGCAGCCCCGTGCGCTGGTGGTCGAAGTCGATGTGCGCGAGCTTGCCGTAGCCGGGGAACTCCCGGACCTTGAAATAGACGCTGCCGTCCTCGCTCTGGTAGGCGACGCCCTTGTCCATCAGCTTCTGGACGAGCGCGATCATCTCCGGAATGTGGTCGGTCGCCGCCGGATAGACCTCGGCGGGCTGGATGTTGAGCCGCTTCAGGTCGGCGAAGAACGCGTCCTTGTAGGTCTGCGTGAAGTCCGTGAGCTTCACGCCGGCGGCGTTCGCACCGCGAATCGTCTTGTCGTCGACATCGGTCAGGTTCATCACCTGGCGGACCTGCATGCCGTTGAACCGGATCGTGCGGCGCAGGATGTCCTCGAAGGCATAGGCGCGGAAATTGCCGATATGCGCGAAGTTGTAGACCGTCGGTCCGCAGGTGTAGAGGCGGACGGTGTTGTCGGCGAGCGGTACGAGTTCCTCGTTGCGGCGGGTCAGCGAATTGAAGACGTTCATGGGAAGCGGAAAGGTTTGCCGTGGTGGTGGGATTCAGACGAGCCGGAGGGCGGAAAGCGTCTGCTTCAGCTGCGCGAGCCGGGGTTCGTCCGTCTCGCAGAGCGGCAGGCGGAAGACGCGCTCGATCCTGCCCGTCAGCCACAGGGCCTCCTTGATCATGACCGGGTTCACGTCGATGAACAGGTCGTGGAAGAGCGGATAGTACCGCTCGTGACAGGCGCGCGCCCGGGCGAAGTCGCCGGACAGCGCCAGGCGGACCATCTCGCCCATCTCGCGGGGAATCAGGTTGGAGGCGACGGAAATCACGCCCTCGGCGCCGACGGCGATCATCGGCAGCGCCAGCGCGTCGTCGCCCGAGAGGACGGTGAAGTCCGGCACCCGGCTCCGGATCGCGCTGACCCGGTCGACCGACCCCGCGGCCTCCTTGATCGCGATCACGTTCGGGTGCTTCGCCAGACGGGCGACGACGTCCAGCGGAATCTCCCGGCCGGCGCGGCCCGGCACGTTGTAGAGGATGACGGGCAGCCCGAGGTCGGCCACGCTCATGAAATGCCGGTAGAGCCCCTCGGCGTTCGGCTTGTTGTAGTACGGCGTGACCTGCAGGCAGGCGTCGGCGCCGCCCATGGCGATCGCGGCCTTCGTCAGCGAAATCGCCTCGGCCGTCGAATTGGCGCCGGTGCCGGCGACGATCTTGAGCTTGCCCCCGGCGAACTCGATCGTCTTTTCGATGACCTGGTGATGCTCCGCGTGGGAAAGCGTCGGCGACTCGCCGCTGGTCCCGACCGCGCAAATGCCCTCGACGCCGCCCGCGACCTGCGCCTCGACAAGCGCCTTCAGGCAACCGTAGTCAACCGCCCCGTCCCGTGAGAACGGGGTCACCAATGCCGTAATCGTGCCGCTGATCTTCATCTCGCGCTAAGTATATCAAATTGCCGCCCGCCCGGTCACCGTTCGACCGGCAGGCCCCAGGACTCGAGTTTCGCCGCCATCCAGTCGAAGGCCGCCTCGTGCAGGACCTTGGCCTTCCCCGCCGGAATGAGCGGGCCGCAGGCGACGCGCAGGTCCTGCGCCGTGTCGACGGGACCGAAGTCCCTGAAGACCTTGCGCAGGCATCCCCGCGTGCGCGTCGGCTGGCAGCGCGTATCGACCACGATCGGGACGACCGGACACCCCGCCCGTTCGGCGAGCTTCGCGCCGATCGACGAATAGCGCCGGCGGCTGAAGACGGCACAGCGCGTCCCCTGCGGAAAGATGAGGAAGCTTTCCCCGCGGGCGATGCGCTCGCTGCCGACGGAGAGGACCTGCAGCAGGTCCTCGCGCGGCGACTTGCGGCCGACGGGCACCATGCCCATGTGGTCCGCCGCCTTCGCCAGAAACGGCAGATGCGCCAGCGAGGCCTTCGCCACGTAGCTGAACGGCCCGAAGGACAGCAGGATCGGCGGCAGCAGGATGGTCTCCGTCATGGACATGTGGTTGCACAGGTAGAGGACGGGGCCGTCCGCCGCCAGCCGGTGCTCGAACCCCTCGACGATCACGTTCATGCCCAGCGCCTCCGGCGCCGTGACCGCCGAGAAGCAGAACCCGGCCCACCGCGACGTCGTCAGGAGGCCAAGCGGCTCCGCCAGGGCGCAGAGCGGGAAGACCCGCGTCATGCCCCACGTGTAGCGCAACGTCGTCAGCCCGCCGGGCCTGGCCCGCACGGGCGCGCGGCAATCCGCAGCCGTGCAATAGTTTCCGGTCGTGCGCAACTGCGCCTGAAAATCGGCAAGTCTGGTCTTTTTCATCGGATGTCCGCCGTCATTCCTCGGCCTCGGCGTGCTCGGCCGGCTTCTCCGCTTCGGCGGCCCTCGCCTCGCGTACGCGCCGCAGCTCCTCCTGAATGGCCAGCAGCTGCTGGCGCTGCTCCGCACGCTCCGCCTCGCGCTGCTGCTTCTCCTGCTCCGCCTGCGCCTGCCGCTCGGCCTCCCGCTCCGCCGCCACGGCTTCGGCCTTCGCCTGCTCGGCGGCGGCGGCCTGCAACCGCTGCTTCCGCCGCGCGCGCAGCGACATGCCGGACAGCAGCTCCGGCCGGCGTTCGGCGGACGGCGCCGCGCCGGCGCGCGCGGTCGTCCCGCCGCCCTTGGACGAGTCGCCGCCCAGGACAAGGGTGACCTCGACGTCGTCCTTGACAATCGTCATCGTCGCCGCCTCGGCGTCGGCCTCCCGGACCGTCCAGCCGTCGCGGCTCTCGCCGACCTTGAGGAAATAGAACCTGGGGGACTTCGGATCCGAATTGTCCGCAAAGCCGACGGCGACCTCGCCCGACGGACGCACGTCAATCGCCGAAAAGCGGATGGCGCTCTTCAGCTTCTCCTGCTCCTGGGACAGCTCGCGCTCGGAGGCGGAGGAACTCCGGACGTCGCTCGGACGCGCGGTCGGGTCGAAGCCGGGCGGCAGCGGCCCGAACATCTGCCGGTCGACGACCGACTGGTAGCGATTGAACGGCTGCTTCCCGGCGCACACGGCGGCCGGAACCAGCAGACAGGCCATCAGGATGCTTCGCTTCATTTCACGCTCTCTCGGACAGGACGGCGCCGTCGTCGCGCGAACAGCGCCGGAAAACCCCCTCCCGCGGCTCCGCCTCCGGCGGAACCGTCAGCGGCGGCAGGGGCCGGTCGTCGGCCGGCAACGACCGCCAGGCGGCCGAATGGATCGGCAGCCCCTGCCCGCGGAACATCGTCTCGAACTCCGTCCAGACCTCCTTCGGCCGCGGCATCGGCTCGACCGGCTCGAAACGGGCGTCGGCGGCGAAGCACCCACCCACCGTCTCGAAGTACTCGCGGTGGTCGGTGGCGAACTCAAGCCGGCCGCCGATCTCCAGGCGCTTCCAGAGCGCGTTCAGGAACAGCGGACCGAACAGCCGGTGCGAATGGTGCTTCCGCTTCGGCCACGGGTCGGGAAAGAAGACGTACACCGCCCGCGCATGGTGGTCGGGCAACAGGTAGTGGAAGGCGTAGAGCGCCTCCAGCCGGAGGACGTGCGCGTTGTCGATCTTCCCGCGACGGCACTTGCCGTCGAAGAGCCGGACGCGGTCAAGCATCCGCTCGATGCCGAGGAAGTCGCATTCCGGGTGCGCCTTCGCCCGCGCGGTCAGGAACTTGCCCTTGCCGCACCCGACTTCGATCTCCAACGGACGCGACAGGTCGAACGCCAGCGGCTTGCAGGGGTCGTCTATCCTGATTACGCCCACAGCTTCTCCAGCGCGTAATAGGCACGCGCCTCGGCCGAAAAGACGTGGACGACGACGTCGAGGAAGTCGGCGACGATCCAGCCGGACTCGGGATCTCCGGAGACGCGGTACGCCTTCGGCAGCGCCCGGGCCAGCGCCTTCAGATGCGGCGCCGCCGCGCCCGTCGCCACGACGAAGAAGTCCGTCAGGCCCGACTTGCCGCGCACGTCGTAGACCCGGATCTCCCGCGCCTTGGCGGCTTCGAGGGTCTTCGCGAATTCCTGCGCCCGCTGTTCCGCCGTCATTTCGTCTCCTGCCCGGATGCCGTCAGCATCCCGTCCGAAACCTCGCGCTTCACCAGCGGACGGTCGAGCATCCGCTCGTAAAGCCTGATGTACTCCCGCGCACACGCCTCGTGGTTGAACCGGGCGAGCGATTCCGACATGATGCGCGCGATCTCGCGCTCCTTCGTCGCGTCGGGCTGGGAATAGAAGTCCATCGCCTGGTCCATCGCCCAGAACAGCCCGCCGGAGTCGTAGGTGTCGAAGACGAAGCCGTTGCCGGACGACCGGTTCCAGTCGAGGGGCTCGACGGTGTCGTGCAGGCCGCCCGTGTTGTGCACGACCGGCAGGGAGCCGTAGATCGGCGCCTGCATCTGCGGCAGGCCGCACGGCTCGAACAGCGACGGCATCAGCATGAAGTCGCTCGCGGCGAAGCCGAGCTGCGACAGGCGGCCGTCGAAGTCGTGGACGGCCAGGCGCTGCTGGATTCCGTGGAAGCCCTGAATGTCCCAGAACGGCTGCTGGAACGGCCCGTTCGCGATGACCGCGATCTGCGCGCCCTGCGCATGGTACTTGTCGAGGAAGCGGTAGGCGATGTCGGTCAGCAGCTGCGGCCCCTTCTGCACCGGGTCGAGCCGGCTCGGCCAGAAGAACAGCGGCGCGTCGGCGTTCTCCTCCAGCCCGAGCGCGTGCTGCAGCGCCAGCTTGTTCCGGCGCTTCGCCTCGCGATGGTCCGCCGGACCGTACTTGAACGGGATCTTGTCGTCCGTAGCCGGATTGTCGGCCGAGTCCGGCGCGTTGAGGATGCCGGAGGCGCAGCCGGCGTTGAACTTGTTGCGGATCTCGTTCCGGATCGAGTCGGGCACGAACGAATGCCAGCCGTTGACGATCTCGCGCAGGAAGGTCGGCGAGACCGTGTTGATGAAGTGCGCGCCGAAGATGCCGGAGGCCTGCAGGTCGATGGCGTTGCGGTCGCGCGACTCGAAGTAGTTGTAGGGCGGATAGCTGTAGTAGAGGTTCATCCAGAACTCCGCCGCGTCGATGCCCGCGTCTTCGACCTGGGCGAGCGTCAGCTTCTGCGTGTGGATGTTGTGGACGGTGAACAGGCAGGGAATGCCCTCGCGCCGGGCGGCCGCGGGCACCAGCCCCGTCATCCAGTCGTTGCAGTGGATGAGGTCGGGCTGCACGCGCGGGATGATGTTGTTGATGACCTCGCGCTGGAACGCCAGCGCCAGCTTGAGATTGCCGTCGCCCTGCGAATAGACCGTGTCCCGATAGTAGAAGCAGCGGTCTTCCGCCAGGTGGATGCGCTCGTCGGGCAGATGGCTCTTGTACTTGCGCAGCTCCTCCGCGACCAGCTGCGCCGTCTCGATGTGGAACATCCGCCGGTAATGCGGCAGGGCCACGTGGACGTCGGCCCCCAGCGAATGCAGGGCCTGCACCAGCGAAGCCGACACGTCGGCCATGCCGCCGGCCTTGGCGGACATCTTTCCGGCGAGATTGCCCATGCCCTCCGGAAGATAGGTGATCTCCGGAGTGACGATCAAGATGCGCGGATTTTTCGGTCGGATTCTACTCATCGGTTTGTGCCCTGGACGTCCATTACGCTCGTATGTGCGTATTATAGCATAATTGCGAACCGGATTCACGGCAGACCGGATTCCGCCCGCCCTCCGCTGCCGTTACCTGGCTTCCGTGGCCTTGATCCGGTCCCACGCCTTGTTGTAGAGCTCCATCACGGCGGGATCGTCGAAATGGCGGAGCACCTGGCCGCGGGCGATGGTCTCGGCGTCGAGGACGATGAGCTGGCGGTAGTCGGCGTCGAGCTGCTCGATGCCGGGCCGGACCGGATTCGGCCCGCAGATGTATTCCATGTTCGCGGCGGCGACGTCGCCGTCGTAGATGTAGTTGATGAACGCATAGGCGAGATCCTTGCGCCTGGCGTTCTTCGCGACGACCATCTCGTCGAACGCGATCGAGAAGCCCTCCTTCGGCAGCGCGAAGCCGATGTCGTCGCGCGCCGGCGCACCGGACTCCTCGTCGCCGACGATGACCTGCGTCGTGTCGGTCGAATAGCCGTGGCCGACCCAGGTCGCCCCGCTCGGGACCTCGGTCTTGTAGCTCTCGCCGTCGAACTTGCGGATGTTGGCGCGCCACTTGAGCACCTGCGCGACGGCCGCGTCGATCTCCGCCGCCTTCGTCGAGTTGACCGAATAGCCGAGCGCCATGAGGCCGGCGCCGATCACCTCGCGGATGTCGTCGAGGAACGAGACGCGCCCCTGCAGCGCCGGATTCTCGAGGATCTTCCAGCTGGCGACGTCCGCCCCCTCGGGGATCTTGTCCTTCGCGTACATGAAGCCCGTGTAGGTGACGGCGTAGGGCACGTTGTAGGCGAAGGTCGGGTCGAGGATCTGCGAGGCGAACGACTGGTCGAAGTTCTTGCGGACGTTCGGGCACTTCGCGTGGTCGATCGGATCGATCATGCCCTCCTTGGCCATCGTGGCGATCTGGTAGGAGCTCGGCATGATGAGGTCGTAGCCGGCGCCGCCCGCCTTGAGCTTGGCGTACATCGCCTCGTTCGAGTCGAAGGTATCGACCACGACCCTGACGCCAAGCGCCCGCTCGAAGGAAATCAGCACGTCCGGCGCGATGTAGTCGCACCAGGTGTAGATGTGGAGTTCCCCGCCGTCCCCTCCCTCGGGGGGACGGAACCCCGCGGCCTCCGCCGCGGCAAGGGCCTGGGCGGTGAGGTCGGTTCCCTCGTCGCCGGCGGTTTCGGACCGGTTGCAGCCCGCAACCAGGGCGGCCGACGCCAGCGCCGCCGCAATGTGCTTCAGTTTCCGTGACATGAGCCTTCCTTCCCTGTTGGCCGCGGAATTGCGGCGGACGGGATTATAACAAAAATTCCCGGCTCACCGCCAGCGCCATCCCGCAGGCAGCCCAGGCCGAACCGGCCCGGTTGGTCTCGAACGAGACCGTCACGACCGCCGGCGCGTCCACGCAACACGCAATAGGAAAAGCGCATCCGACGACTGCCGAGGCGTTCGCCTCTCACATCCTGCACGCTGGGCGCCGCCGCCTGCGCCACACCGGCGAGGCCGGCGGCCACCACCACGAGCATCTGCGCCAAGAATCCCTTCATGCCTCAAACCTCCACGGATCAGCGTAATGACGCGAAAAGGCCGAACGGCACCTTCAGCCAGTCGAAGACGCCGGACCATTCCCATGTCGCCGGAGCGACGGCCACGGGCGCAGCCGTCGCCTGCGCCTGCGGCACTTCGGAAGCCACGAACGTCGTTTCCGCCGAATAGGCCGACATCGCGGCCAGCAGCATCATCGCATGCATCATCTGCCGAAGTCGTTGTAGAGAAATGCGTCCGCGCACTGCTTGCCCAGTTCTGGCGTGACGTAGAACGCCCCCATCGCCAGCACGTTGACGCCATTGCCGGTAATCGCGCGAAACGCCGCGAGTTCTACAGTTCTAACTACAGTTCTACACGGCCATCTTCCATTCATCCAACACATCACACCAGATTTATGGTACAATACACTCGATTTCACGAAAGGATTCATACAAATGGCCAATCTTACCATCTCCATGTCCGCGGCCGACAAGGCAGGCATCTCCGCTTTCTGCGAGGCGACTGGGTTCACCATCTCGTCGCTCTTCAACGTCTTCACCAAGGCCGTCCTGCGCGAGCGTCGCCTGCCCTTCGAAGTAGTCCTGCCGGAAACGCCCAACGCAGAAACGATTGCCGCGATGGAAGAGGGCGAGCGTATCGCCCGCAACCCGAAGGCAAAATCGTACACGGTCGACGAAGCGCTGTCGGAGTTCAAGAAATGGTAACGCCCTTCGCCATCCGGTGGTCTTCGCGTTTCAAGAAAGACTACAAGAAGATGCGTCGACAAGGCAAGGACATGACCAAGCTCGATGCGACCATCGTCAAAATCGCAACCGGTGAAGACCTCCCCGAATCCATGCACGACCATGCGCTTTCGAACAACTGGACACATCATCGCGAGTGTCACGTCGCGCCGGATTGGCTTTTGATCTACCAGATCTACGAAGACGTGCTCGTCCTTGAACTGACACGCACGGGCTCGCACAGCGACCTCTTTGACTGACGTTCTCACTTGCATCCCCAGCAGACCCTCATATAGCAGCCGCCGCAGAAGGTCGATCGCGCCGTGTGGGATGAAAGACTCGGCCGAAACCGACACGGCGGTTACGAAAACAATTGCGACAGCGGTTTCCACCCCTGACCGAGATTTCCATTCTGATAAGAGTATCCCTTACCGGGATGGTAATACCAAACCCCGCCAGACTGAACAACCAAGCCACCGACGAAACGCTCCGCCTTGGTACTCTTGTTCATGCTTTCGATTTTTCCATGAAGGCCCTTTTCTCGGCCTTGCGGTTGACTCGCCGTCATTCCTGACTTCGTGTCAAAGATACCAATTCGCCCGTCCTTGAACTTGACAATCCAATCCGGATAAAATAGCGCCGTCTCCTGTTCCTGCTCGTTGAAATACTTGAGACCAAAATAATCCTTTCCTTCATTCCCATTTTTGAACCACCAGTCAATCGAATCCTTCTGCTGCTCAAGATATTCGATGAACTTGACTTCATTATCCCGGCCCTGATATTCCTTCTGCAACAGGAAAGGTTGCACAGCGCTCAATGTGGCATTCAGCACCTCTTCATACGATGTGGAATAGTCGTATGTGCGATTCAGCACAAAGACCTCAGGCAGGCGTGACTCTTCGCGCTTCCGCCGATCATCAACGAACTTCTTCCGAATCGGCGCATAATCCTTCAAAGCTGATGTGAGCGCAGGACGGAATTTGCTTGCTGCCTCCTTTGCCACATCCTTGAGAAATATTTTATAACGCCCCGTTTCCGCAGCAATATCCGGTAACGCCAACTGCAACCACAAACGTAGACTTCCACGAAACACACCTGCCGAACGCGCAATGTTCGTCACCTTTGCAGCCTGTTCGGTTTGTTCGGCAAGAAGTTGCGCACAGGCCCGCGTAAAATCCTTTTCAGCATCATTGGCCGACACCTCGTCCTGAACATCAATTCCGCCGCCATCTGCTCCCTCAGGAGCATCGGAACGCCACGCCGCTCCAGCAATCATTCCCTTCTGCAACGAAGGCGTTACATCAATTCCTTTCGCTGACAACTTCGCAGTTCTCGCCCCCACCATGTCATCTTGCGTTAAGCCAAACCACTTGTCCATTGACGCCACGAACGACCCCTGGAATGCGCTCGCCTTCCCTAGATCTCCGTAATCGACGCGGGAGATGAACTCGCTTGTCATGCTCGCATCTACGACATATCCGTCCTCGCCCTCACCAATCTGATTTGCCAAACGCGAAACCAGATTTGCGTGCCGCGTCAGGAGCGGACTATCCGGCTTATTGGGAGATGTCTCGATCATATTTCGCGAGTAGTTCGTATAGAGATAGCCCAGCCGCAAATCAGGAAACCTCAACAAATCCATTTCCGGTTCCGGATTGCGAAGAATACGTCCCAATGTCTGTATCCTGAACGTCGGAGAGTCGATCTCCCTGAACATCACGAGCACCTGCGCACGCGGACAATCCCAACCCGTTCCCGCCGCATACTTGAAAAGAAGATACTCGACAGGCGACGTATTTTCCGTGATCGTCACCAGCGAATCGCTTTTTTTCTTGTCGAACCAATAGGCGATTTTCTCTTCTGCGACTCCATGCGACGTCAAATACGCCGCGACGACCGCATCCTTCGTCGGCACACCTTGCGCCTTCAGGTCACTATCATCATCCGGCAACTGGATAAGAACCAACGGCTTGACGTCACTCCCTGCCTCCTGCCATTTATGCGCCAACGCCATACGACGTTTCATCGCAAGATCCAGCATCTTATGATCGAGGTCTTGCTCGTCAGAACCCGTCTTCAGCTCGTCCTCGGTCTGCGAGACGATCGCCTCCTTGATCAACCCCGCGGCAACGACATCCTGCCGCTTCACGCGCACATACCCTGCCTTACCGTCCTCGATGTCTTCGGCGCTTGGAACGCATTCCGGCGTTGCCGAAACCTTGACCACGACCTTGGGGTTGATCGGACCGATGACCGTGTCAAGCGCAAGCGACGTCACATTCTTGTGGCTCTCATCAATAACGAGCGCGATTTTCCGTCCCGCCGCGTGCGTTGCCTCGATGACATCCTCGAAATAGCATCCGCTCTCCTTCTGAGGCTCGCCCTCCGCCGGACGTCGCAACACGCGATCCTTCGCATTCTTGGCGACCAGCTTTTGCCAATTGATGAACAGTACGTCGTTGCGCCGCAAAACACCTTCGGAGAAATCTGCCGCCGTCAGCAGGCGACGTCCTGCGTTCGGATAGAAGTAATCCGAGAACTTTCCCTTGCTCTGCATCGCCAGCTCTTCGGAAAAGGTAATCCAAATCCACGCGATGTCGTCGTCGAAACTCGTTGCGGAACCAAGTCCATGAACGAAACTCGTGACCATGAACGTCTTGCCGCTTCCCGTCGGTGCCTTGAACACAAGCGGCAGACGCGAACCCGGCGCGTACCACAACGACTTGAAGGTCGTCGCAAGTTCCTCAATGGCCTTGGTCTGAAATCCGATGATCTTCATGTCTCAGTCTCCGTTGATGGCTTTGTAAATGGCAAGGATCGGTTCGGGGATTGGCTTGAGCGTGATGTGTCGCATATCATCGAACTCATTCTCGAAGCCCTCCACACTCCCGATGGCAAAGACATAGATCGCGATCTTTGCCGCCTTGTCCTTCACACGAACTTGTTCGGCCTTAGCAACGAGGGACGCAAAACCTCTCAAATCATCCGAGAAGTAGATCATCGTATGACGATGCGCACCATTGGAGAAATGCTGCCAGAACTTCGCCGCCTTCGCGGACAGCTTCTCACCCTCCAACGTCTCCTCGGCCATCGCCAGCAACGCGCCCGCCTTCGCCGCCAGTGCCGAACGATCCTCGTCCAACGCCTCCGCACTGCTGTGCTTACCAACGAAATCGGTTTTGTAATATTTCAGGCTGCCTCCAAGCGCAGAATGCTCTTCTCCCTTTGCGCTCCGATAACCTCTTATTGCATTCGCACACCGTTTATGAGTAATGTCCACAATCCGCATAAACCCAGCATTGAATGCATTTTCACACCCCTTCAACGCCGCCATTTCCCCATTCTTAATTTCATATGTCTTTTCGGCGTTCTGTACACCAATCGCACACCTGTTTCCTCCGTCTTCATTTAGCGACGCAACGGCATGCATTGTAGATCCACTTCCCGCAAAGAAATCAAGGACAACGACATCCTTCTTCGCTGTGGCGATTTTCAGCATCGCCTTAATGAATTCTATCGGTTTCTTGCCACCATCGAACGCCACGCCACCTTCAGTGCCGACATCATTGAAGTCGCCTTCAAAGTCGAAGTAATTTGGATAAGGGATCTCCCTAACATCCTTTCGATTCAACGGCGCTCCCTGGAAGTACGAACCATTGGCCATTTTCGCACTTGCACGGGAAATAAAATAACGATACCCCAAGCCATCGTCTCCGATGTTTGGAACCTTATAAAGGACACTAAACTTGTCTTTCAGCGGCTCAAGATAGGTCATGTGGAATCGCCCTGAACTGTTCCCCGTCTTGATTGACCCTCGGATGTTGATCTTCTTCAAGTTTGAAAACGCTGGTTCCTTCTCCACGATTTTGTATTGTCCAGGCTGAAACACCTCGACAATTCGACCTCCCATGTCCATCTTTTCTGGATTTGCTATCAACTCTTCGACAGCGTATCGATATTCTGACGGATTAGAATTGTCCACCGCCCTTTTCTGTATCCGAAATTGCGCCGACTTCTGATACATCAGCAAAAATTCCGTTGTCTCGTGAATAGGCTTATCCCCCTTAAGAATTCTATCTTCATGCCTAACCTTAATTGTGAAGGTCGTAATGTAATTTGCCTCCCCCAAAACGCTGTCCGACAGTAGTTTTAGATTTGCGTATTCATCCTCATTGATCGACATAAAGATGACGCCTGTGTCTTTTAGCAAATCCTTTGCCAACCTGAGCCGCTTGCTCATGAAGGACAGCCAGGCGCTGTGTCGCAACGGATGGTCTTTGCCGATCTTCTCGCCATCGGGATACTTCTCAAGAAATCGCTTGTCCTTGTATGTAAAACCATCTGACCCCGTATTGTACGGTGGATCAATGTAGATGACATCGATCTTTCCGCGATGCGTGAAATTGAGGCACGTCAGCGCGTGATAGTTGTCCCCCTCGATCAGAATGTGCGTCGGCTTACCGTCCTTATTGATGATCGCCTTCTCAGGCACTTCTGCAAGGATCGGTATCTTGTTTTCGCTCTCGGCCTCGAACGCTTCGGGACACTCCACCCACCGAAGGCCATACTTCTCGCTCTTCATCTGCGCCGAAAGTCGTTTGATCTCCTTTTCGAGATCATGAATCTTCGTCTGCAACGCCGCCACATCCGCCATGTTCATCTCTCCTGCATGGAGGCAGAGGACGGACACTGCCGCCAGTATCGAAATCGGAACGCGATCCATCTCAAATCCTCCGCCATTCATAACCTGCGCATGATTGCTGCCGAGGGATTTCGATGCATGAAAAAGAGCGCACTTTCTCTCATGCACTCCAGCGAGGTCCTTCCACAGACCTATGGTGAATGCACTACATAGAAAATGCGCCCAAACGGACGCATCTCCACGTACGTGATGTTCACCAAGTTGAAAATGTGGAAGATTTTCGCTGGAACAGCACGTAGCTTCGATGCTACGTTAAATTGTCTTTATCGCGGGGTTAGCCGTCCCGCGACGCTCCCTTGCCACAGTGCGGCGGCCTCATCGAGACCGTCCAACCGCAGATCGGGCTCTGGATGTTTCAATTAGTCGTCTATCGTTTCTCCATGAGTTTGGGAATATTATACCACATCATCCCAAACCATTGGGCGGAATGCGTCCCGAGTTTGCCACCCCGTCAACTGTTAGTCGATTGAAGAAGTAAGTGGGCAGTGGCGGCGGAGAAACCTGGCCGTTTAGT
>JBJEWA010000071.1:0-2675 GCA_051884805.1 Kiritimatiellia bacterium
GCCGGCGTGGTGGACTTCGAGATTCTCTACTGAAGGCGGCACGGTTTTTGCGGGGCTGTCCCCGGGGCTTTCCGCTACGTCGTCTACAATCCGGTTCGCGCCGGTCTCGTCGCGCAGGCGAAGGATTACCGCTGGAGTTGGAGCGAAAGCGATGCGAAAGGCGCGGCTTTTGCGGGGGCTGTCCCCGGAGAATGGTGCCTGCGGCGGGTGGCGCAGATCGGGGCGGGGAAGGTGTTCGGCAGCCTCGGGTTCGTGACGGAGACGGTGTTGGCGCTGGGAAGCCGCTTCCGTTCCGGCGCCGGCGCACATCCCGTCGGTGATATCGGCCACTCGACGCATGGCTGGCGGCTCGCGCAGTCGGCGGCATAACTGGCGAAATGAGGTTCTAACCGAATAGGTTTAATGGGGTTTTGCGGGGTCTGTCCCCGGTAACTTTTTTGATATATTGTTTGCCACGGGGAGACTCCTTTCTGGTTGGTTGCACTGCACATCATAGCGGAAACCAGAAAAGTCTCCCCGCCTTTCCCGCCCTCCTGAAGATTTATTTTCCCCTGTCTTTATTGGCTCTGGTGAATATCTGGGATAATTTATCCCGGATTTTCCGGGATAAGGGTGGGTGGGGTGGTGGTGGTGGTGGGGTGGGGGGTGGGGGGGGGGAGGATTGCAGGGCGCGAGAGATTCGTGTATACTTCGTGGCGGCGTGTAACAAATAGGGAATCGATGATGGATCAGTCCAAAGGGCATTTCATTTCGGGGGCGCGGTGTCGGGCGACCCTCCTTTCTGCGAAATCTGCGGTTTGCCTGTGGGCGCTGCTGGGGGCAGGATGCCTCTGGGGGGCGGCTTCGTTTTTGGAGGGCTATTCGTTGAACGAGGGGCGGCAGGTCGCCTTCACGCAGGCACTGCCGCGAATGCGGCATGCCGGAACGGGCCGGACGTGCGGCTGGTTCAACAACAAGGATCTGGCCATCCCGGGCATCCTGACCACGCGCGATCCATCCTTCGGCGATTTCCTGCACCGGCTGCGCACGACCATCAACGCCGAGCGCGCCCTGGTGTTCGTGGACGGCCGGACGTTCATGGTGAACAAGAACTGGATTCGCGACCATGTGCACACGCTCAAGGCGATGCATCACTGGGAATACGACTATGCGGGGTACGTGAACTTCACGATTGAGCAGCAGCGCGCCGACGGGTGCATTCTTGAGCTCATCAAGCAGGCCGACGACCGGCACTGGGCATACGCCGCGCCGGAGAGCCGGAAGTTCTTCCCTGACGACAATCTGGCGATGTGCCGGCTCGATATCGAGGCCGACGTCGAGTATCTGCTCGTGGAAGGGGCCATCTACTGCTATCGCGTGAGCGGCGACGACGCCTGGCTGGCGCGGGTCCTGCCCCGTCTGGAAAAGGCCATCGACTACATGACCTCCGACCCGCAGCGGTGGGACCCGGCCCATGGCCTCGTGAAGCGCGGCTATACGATCGACACCTGGGACTTCACCTACCTTCCGGGCGCGGGCACGAACCGCACGTTGACGGCGAAGACGCCGCAGGCGATCATGCACGGCGACAATTCGGGCGTCTACCAGGCGATGAACCAGCTGGCGTGGTTCAACGAGCGGCTGGGGTGCGCCGCCCGGGCGAAGGACTGGCGGGCGCGGGCCGAGATGCTGAAGGCGAACATGTACCGGCACCTGTGGAACGGGCGGTTCTTCATCCACGAACTGCCGCTCAACGTCCCGCCGGTCGATGCGCACGAGCGGGAGCGCCTGTCGCTCTCCGCCGCCTACGACATGAACCGCGGCCTGATGCCCCTTGAAGACCGCCGGAAGACGCTGGAGGAATTTCAGCGGCGCCGCCAGACGACGGACTGCTTCGCCGAGTGGTTCACGGTCGATCCGCCCTACGACTTCAACTTCAGCCGGCACGGCCCCGGGGACTACGTGAACGGCGGCATCTGCCTCTTCACGGCGGGCGAACTGGCGAAGGCGGCGCTGGAGAGCGGTTACGAGGACTACGGCTGGGACATCCTCCTGCGCGTGAAGGCGATGGCGGAGCGGGATGGTGCGCTCTACTTCCTCTACGACCGCAAGACCGCGAAGAGCATCAACGCCAATCTGGGGCCGAGCGCATGGGGCTCGGCGGGCATCCTCTCCGCCTTCGACGAGGCGCTGGCCGGCGTCCGGGACACGGGGGTGAAATACGAGTCGATCCGCTTCTCGCCGCGCTGGCCGGTGACGGGCATCGACGAACTTCGCTATTTCACGGGCTACGAGGCGGCCTCTGCCGTGGTGGACGTGCGATATGTCCTGAAGGAGAACGGCATGCGCTATCGCGTCCAGTCGCCGGCGAAGCGGATCGACGCGCATATCCTGCTGCCGGGGGGGAAGGCCGTGCGGCGGATTCTGGTGAACGGCGTCGAGCGGGCGTTCTCGGTCTCGAAGGTCGGGGACTCGGACTATGTCGATTTCACGCAGACGGGCACGGGAATCTACGACATTGAGATTCTGTTCCGCCGTCCGGAAGCGGACGGGCGTGTGCGGAGACGAAATCCGGAGTTCAAGGAGAGGCAATGAGACGACTTCTGTTGGTGATGGGCGTTCTGGCGGCGGGGCTGACGGAGGCGGCGCTGCGGCCGCTGCCGAAGGGGGCGTTGCCCGACCCCGCCAGTTTGGAA
>JBJEWA010000072.1:0-11934 GCA_051884805.1 Kiritimatiellia bacterium
ACTCGCAGTCCGCCCGGTCGGCGGCGATGTCGAAGGAAATCGCCTGGCCGAACACCGCGGCCCCGGCAACCACACCCGCAAAAAGCATCGTCATTTTCATGTGCGCATTATACCACAGGCAGCGGCCGAAGGCGACGACGCGCCACCGAAAGCCGGGCGGCGGTCGTGACCGCTCAACGGCCGGAAGTAGCCTGCTCCGGCAGTCGCACCAGCGCGAAGTTGCGGAAGCAGACCTCGTCCGCCGGCGCGGTGGCGGCAAGCGCCAGCGCGGCCAGCTCCGTAACCGCCGGGTCGAAGCCGAAGTCAACCGTAGTCTCGTAGCGCCGCCAGCTGCCGGAGCGATCGATCTCCGCGATCTCCGCGACGTTGCGCCGCTCGTTGCTGAGGGCGGTGACGCGCAGTCCGAACGGCTCCCCGCCCTCGGCCTTCGCCTCGAAGGACAGCCGGTACAGCCCGAAGCCGGACGCCTGCACGCGCTCGGTCAGCACCGCCAGCAGGCCCGCCCCCTTCTCGCACTGATAGAGCCGGTAGATCACCTCCCCGCCCTCGCCCCGGCGGCAGGCGTCGAACTTGACCAGCCACGAGGGACAGCGCTGCCAGATGCTGCGCGTCGCCCGGTTGTCCGTCAGCAGGTTCGCCGGCGAAACGGGCGGCGGCAGCCGGCGCCCGGCGGGACAGCGCCAGCCGACTTCGACGCGGTCCGGCCCGAGCGGAACCGTGCGAGGCACCGAGTCGTCCCGCACCACCGCGAGCTTCAGTTCGCCCGCGTCCTTCGCCCGCACGGCGAAGGCCGGAAACGCCTCGGCCGGCCGGCCGGCGAGGTAGAGGTTGGTCACGGTCAGCGCGTAGTTGCCGGTGACCAGCCAGCGCTTCGGATCGTTGTCAACGGCAATCGAGACGCCGTTGGTCCGGCCGATACCCTGCCAGCCCGCACACCCGGGGACGTGCGGCACCGACAGGTTGCGGAAGGCGAAGGTCTTCGGCAGGCAGCCCATGTCGCGCCCGCGGAACACGTACCCGACGTAGGTCGCGTCCACCGCCGAAAGCGTGTCGAAGCTGAACTCCTCGGCCTGCGGCGGCAGGTCCTGCGGCCCCGGCTCGCGCCGCTGGAGGCCGGTGCCCATCTCGCTCCACTTGTTCTTGCGGCGCAGCGCCCCGTTGTACACGTTGGCGATGACGCCCTCGTCGGCGCGGAAGACGTCGATGTTCGCCATCTGCACGTTCCGGTTCGTGCCCTGCGGAAAGACCGCCTTGCACGAAGTGCCGATCGCGACGTTGCGGTAGACCGCGTCCCGCACCCCGCTCACGACGAGCGCGTTGTCCCCGACGTAGACCCACGCATTGTCCACCAGCAGGTCGCGGCCGCCGTTCGTGAAGCCGTCCGAACACATCATCGAGGCCATCACCTTCACGTTGCGGAAGACGCAGCCGTCCCCCCGGCAGACGAAGTTGAACGTCCGCGCGTCGATCAGCTTGACGTCCTCGACCGTCACGCCGTCCGCGACGATCCGCACGAGGCCGCGCGAGGGATTCCGCGACTGGTCGAAGCGGAAGACGTCGCTCATCGGGTCGAGCACCATGCCGCGCCCGTGGAGCCGCATGCGCGGCGTCGCAAGCTTCAGCCGCGCGTTGAGGACCGACCCCGGCGCCAGGTAGATCTCCCGCACCTCCGCCGGGACGGGCAGCAGGCCGTCCGCCGCCGGCGCATCGACCCAGCCCTCGACGTACATCACCCCCGGCGCGTCCCGTGCGGGAATCTCCTCCGCCCGCTCCGGCGCGTCGGCGAAGACGGACAGGATGGTCTTGTCGGCATCGTTGAGCTGGACGCCGAAGCAGCACGGCTCGGTCAGCGTCACCGAAATGACGCCGTCGGCGAACGTGTGCGCGAGGCGCCGGCGCGCGGGGAAGACCTTGTAGCAGCGCACGTCCTCGTGCACGGCGATGTCAACGGTGACGGGAGCGCCCGCGAAGGCGAACTCGCAGAAGCGCCGGCTCACGTCGCCGCCGCGCGTCCGGCCGGCGAGCGCCGACTGCTCGCAGTGGTTGTAGACGGTCAGCTCCCGCCGCGTCTCCCCCTGCCGCACGCTGACGCGGTACGCCGCGTCGCGCCCGATTGCCGCCGGATAGTCCGGATAGCGCACCAGCGCGTCCGCCGCCGCCGCGCTCCCGCCGCACAGTCCGAGCGCCAGCAGGACGATTCCGCTCGTGGACATGGCGCGAACCCTCACCGCCGCCTGAAGACGACCGTCGTCAGCGACCAGGTGTCGTACGGCAGCGGCAGGTGCTTCATCTCGCCCCCGTACCGGAGGTAGAGCTTCGGCCGCGGCTCGCTGCCGTCGGCGTTGCGGCGCGTCGTGTCGTTGCGCGGCGTGCCCTTACCGTCCGAGGCGACGACCAGCACGTACTCCCCGTCGGGATTCCGGAACAGGAGCGTCTTGCACTCGTCCGCGTCGAACGCCGGCGGCCGCAGGATCTTCGCCCCCTGCCGCACGAACGGGCCGACGTGGCGGAACACGTCGTACTGCGCGCTCGGCGTGAAGTCGCCCGTCTCGGGATCGACGGTGACGAGGCCCATGCAGAGGTGCGGCCCCGTCAGCGGCTGGCCGTCGTCGGTCAGGCAGAGGTTCCAGCCGGTGAAGGTCTCGCAGCCGTTCTCCATCATCATCGCGAGCCGGTCGAGCCACCACCGCTGCGTCCGCCGCGGATCGTGCTTCGCGGGTCCCTGCTCGGTGTGGTAGAAGTGCAGCTGCGGATACTGCTGCTTGAGCGGCCACATCTGCTCGGCCCCCGCATCGTAGGAATGCCAGGCGATGGCGTCGATGGACGCAAGCAGCTCCGGGTCCGCAAGCTGCCGCGCGAGCCGCCCGTTCACGACGTGCCGGTTCGTGTTCCAGTCCCAGAGCCAGACCTGCGCATCCGAGCCTTCCGCCCGGAGCCGCCGCCGGAGCAGCTTGCAGACGAGCGACTCCTGCTGTTCGGAGAAGATGCAGGAGGGATAGGTGCCGCGCGTCGAAAGCGCCGCCTCGTTCTGCACCGTCACCGCCCCGACGGGTACGCCGCTCTTGCGCATCTCGCGCACGTAGGCCGCGAGGTAGTTCGCCATCGCCTGCTCGCAGCCGTCCTTGAAGTGGCCGTCGATGAAGTTGTTCGTCGTCTTCATCCAGGCCGGCGGACTCCACGGCGCCGCGAAGAAGAAGATCTCGGGATTGACCGCCAGCGCCTCCTTCGCCATCGGGATGAGCCAGTGCCGGTCGCGGTCGATCGAGAAGTGCTTCATCTCGACGTCGCCCGGCGTGTCGTCATAGCAGTAGATGGCCGTCGAATAGTCGCTCGCGCCGATGTTGAGCCGGATGCCCGACAGCGCCGCGCCCCGCTCGCGGGAGAAGACGGCCTCCAGCACGGCCCGGCGCTTCTCGGCCGACAGCTGCGCGAGCAGCCACGCCGACGCGTCCGTCAGCGACACCCCGAGTCCGCGATAGGTCGAGCGCTCCTCGGCGGCGTCGATCTCGATCGGCGGACGGTTCGTGTACGCGTGCGGCGTAAAGGGCGTCGTGGGCAGTTCGCGGAAGCCCCGCACGCCCGTCGTCTGGTAGACGCTCACCTCCACGTTCCCCTCGCCCGGCAGGTAGGTCCGTGCCGTGGCCTCCAAGCCGGCCGAAGCCGCCAGCGCCGCCAGTGCCGGCGCCGCCAGGCGCCCCCATCGCATCCCTTTGTCCATCGTTTTTTTCATCTCCTCTCCGTTTCTGTCGTTGTCTTTCCCGGCTCCGTCCGTCTGATCGCCACCGGTCCGAGCAGGCCGGACGGCTGCAGCGGATCGTAGGCGGACGGACCCGAATACGGCGTCGGCCGCATCCGCCAGCAGTCGCCGCCGCCCTGGCGCGGCACGTTCCAGTAGCGCACGGTCGAGCGCGTGACGCGCTCCCCTTCCGGCAGCGCACAGTCGCCCACCAGCCGGTTGTGCCAGTTGTTGACGTAGTCGATCCGCACCTCGTTGCGTCCGGCGCGCAGGGCCGGCGCGACGTCAACCGCCCACGGCGGACACCAGGCGATGCCGCAGTCGCGCCCGTTGACCGTCACTCGCGCCAGACCGCTCGGCACCTCGCCCAGGACGAGGCGCGCCGCGCGGGGAACGGCGTCAGCGGACAGCTCGAACGAAGTCTCGTACGTCGCCCGGCCCGAGAAATGGCGCAGGTCGTCCCTCGACGTCCAGTCCGCGAGCCGCTCCAGGACGACCGGCGCCGGCGGCCGGCTCCGGATGCCCGGATGGTAGGCGAACGCAACCCGCCACGGCCCGTCGAGCGTCGCGAGCGTCGTCTCGCCGACCTCCGCCGGCTCCGCCTGCGGCGCCGGTTCGCCGAAGACCACGAACGCGCTGCCGCCCTTCGGCAGCCGCAACCGGACCGCCGTCGCCCCGTCGGCCGTGGCGACAACCGCCGCCCGCCGCGCCGTTTGCGCGACGGGATCCCAAAATTCGACCGTGCGCCCGCGCCGGGCGACCGGCAGGCGGAGCGTCCCCTCGCTTTCCCCGGCGACGAAGAACCAGTCGGCCTCGCCGGCGCGGCGGTGCGCCCAGGTGAAGGGCGCGTGCGCGTCGATGCGGTGGCGCCCCCAGCCGTGATAGTTGGTCCGCACGGCGGCGAAGCAGCCGTCGTCGACGCTCTCGCCCGTCTGCAGCAGCGCCTGGCAGCGCGTCAGATAGCCCACGAACGCGCCGGCCTCCCGATGCCAGGTCACGTTGCGGTTGATGTGCGTGCCGGCGAAATACTCGGCGCCCGGCACGCCGAAGCGCACGGGCGAACAGGTGAAGGTGTGCCAGACGAGCCGGTTGACGCCGTCCGCATACGCCATGTCCGCCAACGGCTTCAGAAAGGCCGGATCGGCCGTCCAGTGGCGATGCATGTGCGTAAACGCCTCCATCGAGACGATCGGCCGGCCGAAGCGGCGCGCGGCCAGCACGGGCGCCCGGATGAAGAAACGGCCGTTCGCGTTCGCATGGCCCGCCTCCGGCGCAGTGCAGTTTTCGGCCAGCGGCCAGAACTCGCCCTGCGGGAAGTCGTTGCCGGCGAAGAGGTCGAGCTGGTCGCAGTCGAGTTTCGCGCCCTTCGCGCCGAAGAACCAGGGTCCGCCCGCCTCTGAAAAGACCTTCAGGCCGTTCTCCGCCGCCCATTCCCGCATCGTCGCGTAGAAGCTCTCCCCGATCTTCCGCCAGCTGCCGCCCGTCTTCACGCTGCCCTCGTAGCTCACCGAATAGACGTGGGTGAAGGTGGTGCCGACCAGTTCCGGGGCGCGGTCGAGCAGCGGCCGCAGCACGCGCTCCAGATGCGCCCGGACCTCCGCGCGGTTCATCACGTCAACCTCGTATTCGCGCCCGTCGGCGAAGCCGTTGAGCGTGCCGCCGGACGCCGAGGCGTTCATCGTGAACGTCAGCCCGAGGCGCGCGCACTCGCGCAACGCGAACTCGACGCGGTCGTACCAGGCCTCCGACCCCCAGACGACCTCCGCCGGCGGATTGACCACGTGGTTCTCGTCTTCCCAGTACCCGCGCGAATCGAACATCAAAACGCCGCCGAACCCGAGCCGGGCCATCGCCTCCAGGTCGGCCGTGATCGTCTCGCGGTCGGCGTGTCCGTTGACCCACCACCAGTAGCACCACGGCCGGGCCGTCGGCGGCGGCGCGGCGAAACGCTCCCACAGCGGACCGCCGGCGGCGGCGAGGGCGGCGAGGACGCCCGCCAGCGCCAGCGCCAGCGGACGCGCCCGACGACGCACTTCGGCCAGTCTCGGCTTCGTCCCCATCGCCTATCGCACGAGGATGACCGCCCCGACCGGCTTCAGCTTCGGCGTACGGAACTCGAAGCAGCCGATGTCCACCCTGCCGTGGGTCACACGCGGCGCACCGAGTAGGTCGTAACTGCCCGTGCGCCCGGAGACTGCGGCCGACGAACCCGCGTCAATGAGCGGCGAACCGGCGGTCAGCGTGTAGTCTCCGCCCGCGGCGTCGGTGAAGCCCGGCGCTTCGGCGGCGAGACACGTCTCGTTGATCGCCCGCGTCGCGGCGCAGGCGACGAACGCGGCGACGGGATCGACCGAGGTGTAGCCACTCCGGCTGGTGCGGACGTAGAGGTCGGCGAACTCGTCGTGGTCTTCCGCAGTGGCGACGTTGTCGTAGATCGCCGTGTCGTAGATCCTCACGCCCGCGCCGCCGACGACGATGGTGCCGAAATAGCTCGTGTTGCCGGTGACGGTGCAGTTGATCATCTGCGCCGAGTCGTAAAGGCCGATGGCGTAGGGGTTGCCCTCCGAGGCGGCGTTCGGCACCACGTTGCGGATCCAGCAGTTCTCGATCGTGCCGTCGCCGCGGACGCAGACGCTGGCGCCGCAGAAACGCCACTGGTCGTTGCTCATGCCGTTGCTCATGATTCCGCCGTCGAGCACGCAGTTGGCGATCCGGCCGCCGCGCAGGTAGGCGTTGCCGCCGCCGAAATCCCACGAGCCGCTGACGCCGCCCAGGAGAATGCAGTTCTCGACCGTGCCGCCCGCCGGGGTGATGTAGACGTTGCCGCCGCCGGCCACGACCTTAGTCCCCTCCGTCTCCGTCCAGGCCGTGCTGGTCCCGGTCCACGTATAGCCGCCGCTCAGCGTCACCATCCGCAGCGCGGCATCCGCATGCGCCAGCCGCACCAGCCGCGCGTTGGTCCCCGACTTCCCCGCCAGCACGACCTGCGACGGGTCGATCGTCCAGCCGACGATCGCCACCGCGTTGGAAACGTCCACGGCGTTGTAGGTGCGGGACGAGACGTACGTGCCCGGCAGCACGTAGACCGTGCCGCCCGTTGCCGGCAGGGCCTCGACCGCCGCCTGCACCGAAGCCTTCGCCGTCTCGCGGGTGAACCCGTCGTTGCCGTCGTCGCCGTCCGGCGCCACGAACGCAACCGGAACGGCGTCCGCGACCAGCAGTTCCGTGCCGATCACCCCCTGCGAGGTGACATACTCCCCCTCCTCGGCGCCGGCGTCGATCTGCTCGACCTCCACCATGTAGAGGCCCGGCTCCGTCGAACGCCACTCGCACGCGCTGCGCCGATGCCCGGCCCCGAGCAGAATCTCCTCCACCAGCAGTCCGTCGCGGTAGATGCGCACGCGCGTTTCGCCGGACCCGTTCCTCACCATCGCCGTGAAGACGCCGTCGCTGATCGCCACCGACTTCTGCGCCGGCAGCTGCAGCGTCAGCGACTTGCCGTCCGCCGACTTCGTCAGCGTCGCGCCCGCCGCGACCAGCTGCGGCGACAGGGCCGGTTCGCCGACGATCGTCTCGGCCGACGCGATGGTCATGCCCGCCGCCAGCCGCTGCGTCATCGCCTCCGAACCGGCGAGGGGATGGCAATCGAGGTCGATGACGGCACCGTCGACAAACGCCAGCGGACCGTCCGCCGTCAGCGACTGCCCGACGGCAACCGATTCGTCGGTCAGCGTCCAGCGCATCAGCCCCAGCCCGCCGACGTCCGTCACCGCCGGCTGCCCGCGCAAGTCGGCCAGCGCCAGGATGTTGCCCTTCAGGTCGAACGTCGTCTGCGGCCCGAACGTCAGCGTCTCGAACTGCGGCAACAACGCCGCGCCCGCCAGCAGGTCGTCCGTGTCGTCAACCGTCAGCAGCCAGCCCGAACCGCCGTCGTCGAGGCGCACGAACTGCGTCGGATCGGGCTGCTCCGCGTCCACCGGCTCGCGGCAGTAAGAGAGGCCCAGGCCGTCGAACCGGGAGCTCGGAACCTGCGTTGCATTCCAGTTGGCGGACAGCGAATAGATCAGAATCGGATTCGCGCCCGGCATGACCGTCGTCGTCCAGAGGTTGGTGCCCTTTTCGCCCGAATTGGTCCAGGGCGTCCAGGTGTCGTTCAGGCGCATGATCATGCGGTAGTTCATGTGCAGCGCAAACGTCCAGGTCTCGTTGGTCGCGTTGCGGTTCCACAGATACCCGCGGTAGGCGATCGCCGTGGCGTGCATCACCCCGTCCACCACCTCGCTGTTGTAGCCGGACAGGATCTTGGTCGCCCCGCCCGGCGAGTAGGTCCAGTTGTCCTCGCCGATCTTCGTCTCGATGTTGTCATACCGCGAACACCAGATCGCCTGGCCTCCGGACGTGGGATCGACGTACTTGCCCTCCATGAGACCGGCGTGCCCGTAGTAGCGCCGCTCCAGCGCGAGCGTGCCCGCGCGGACGGCGGCGGCCCCCACCGCCGGATTGCCGACGACGGTCAGTGCGCCGTCGCCCGTCTTTGCGAGCGTGTCGATGCGCACACTGCCCGCCGCGCTCGGGTCGTGGCCGCCCGTCAGGGTGCTCCGCGCCCCGGAAAACTCCATGTCGCCGAGCTTCAGCCCGGCGCTGGCCTGATACTCGAAATCGGCGTTTTCGATCAGCGTCTGCTCCGCCGCGTATCCGGCGCCGTCGTAGACGCGAATGCCCGCGCGCGCCGTGTCGGAGCGGCCCTTCACGCTGATGGTGCCGGAATAGGTGTTGTCCGCCGACTTGAGGTTCAGCCAGCCCGGATCGACCTCCAGCCGTCCCGATCCGCGCAGCGGCGCGGCGATCGTCGTGACGAAGTTCGTCGTGCCCGTCGACTTGAGCTCGCCGTCGCCCGCCTTGACCGTGCCCGAAAGAACGACCGGTCCCGGACCGGCGAGACACCCCTTGGCCGTCTCCGTGTTCGGGTACATCAGCGTCGTCGACGGCAGCATCGCGCCGTGCTGGAATTCGAGCGTCCAGTCATGGTCCAGACGCCAGTCCATGGGGTAGTTGGCGCCGCTGGTCAGACACAGCCGGTCCTCCGCCGTGCCGCGGTAGTGCTTGCCGTTCGCCTGCCCCACGATCATCCGGTTGCCGACGACCGTCATGGTCGAGGCGCGCGCCGCCGAGTTGGTGAAATAGCTGCCGCCGATGCCCGCCGAAGTCGGCCCGCTGAAGCGCAGGTTGTAGCCGCAGGTGTCGAAGAACTTGTAGTAGTCGATGCGCGCACTCTGGTTGACGTAGGTGTCGCCCGTCAGGCGGAACTCGCAGCCGGACAACGAATTCCAGGCCGCCGAACAGGAATAGAACGCCCCGAGGGCGGAGTTGAATCCCGTCCCCTCCAGATAGATCTGCTTGCCGACGACGGATTTCGGCGTGGTGCAGGCCATCTCCAGGGTCGCGCCGGACTTGACGACGACCTTGCCGACATTGTCCGCGCCGAGACCGTTGACCGCCGTCACCTGCCAGACGCCGCTCTCAAGCACGATGTCGCCGGTGAAGTTCGCGAGCGAACCCGAAACGACGCTCCCACCCCCTCGCAGGACGAGCGTCCGCCCCGACGCCTCGATCCGCTCACGGTCCGCGTCGGTCAGCGAGTAGATGCCGTCTGCCACCGTCAGCACCAGCAGTTCCTCGCCGCCATCGTCGGTCTCTTCCGTGAACTCGGCGTCGGCGTTCACGTACTCGGCGAACCCCGTGGTCGCCGCCGAGGGGTAGTACTTGCCCGATACGACCTCGTACAGGCCGAACTCCTTCGCCGTCCCCGCCTGCTCCGCGCAGCGCACCGGCACGAACTCGCACTCCAGCGTGCCGTCCGCCGCGTAGATCTTGGCGCCGAGCAGGGCCATCTCCGCATGGTTGCCCCAGCCGCCGCCGTTGGAATGGGAGGCGAAGAACGCGAGCTTCGCCGCCGGCGTGAAGTCGCCGGCGCCCATCAGGTTGGCCGATTCCGTGCCGTCGACGGAGAAGGTCCTGTTGGCGTAGTCCGCCCGCAGCACCGTCGGTTCGTTCAGGGTCGCGCCGAGATTCGCATAGACGCCGGTGTTCGCATTGCGGTCGGTGCGGAAATAATTCCCCGACGACCAGGCAAAGAGGGTCATCGTCCTGTCGTTCGTGCCCACGCGCGAACACCAGATGCCCTGCGTGCTCCATTTGGTCAGCACCACCGTGGCCTCGATGGTGATGTTGCAGCTCGACGGCACGTAGTCCGTCAGGATGTACTGCTTGCCGCCCGTCGTCGAGGCGATTCCGTCGACGGCGGCATAGCCCTCCGGCAGCTCCGCCGCCCGCGCGGCGCACGACAGCAGCAACGCCATGCCCATCAGGCCGAAAACAGGACGCTTCATGTCATTACCTCCCTAATTTGCAATCGAAACGGACGGACGACCACGCCATCACGGCTTGAAGCATAGCAAAAGGGCCAACCGAAGGCAACCCACGAAGTGTGAGATGAAATGAGAGAAGATGAGAGCAATCGCGCTTTTGCCCGGTCCGGCCCCGGCGGCGGAAACTCATCTTTTCGGCAACGGGAAAATGGTATAATGCCGCCATGAGCAGGAAGGTTCTCATCGCCCTGCGCATGTCCGGCATTGCGGGCCAGGACAAGTTCAGCGGCATTTTCCGCCATCTCGGCGACCGGCACGACTGGGACGTCGAGCTGGTGCGCACGGCGGAGGAGTTCACCCCGGAGCGCGTACGGCGCGCGCTCCGGCGGCGCTACGACGGCTACATCGTCTCGATTCCGGGTACGGAGGCGTCGGCCCTGCCGCTGGCCGGCACGGACGCGCCGACGGTCGTGATGGACCTGTACGACCCGGGGCTCTCGGCGCGCCGGAAGAACATCGTCTTCATCCGCAATTCGGCGCAGGACATCGGCACGACCGCCGCCGACCACCTGGTCGCGACCGGCCGCTGCCGCTCCTACGCCTTCGTCCACAACCCGACGCTGGTGGCGTGGAGCACGGACCGCTGCCGGGCCTTCCGCGAGACCCTGCGCGACCGCGGGTTCTCCTGCCACGAGCTGGCGGACGCGCGCGGGCTGGTCGGCCTCGAACGGCCGATCGGCGTCTTTGCGGCCAACGACGACACCGGCTTCGCCGTGCTCGAGCACTGCCGGGCGCGGCGCTGGCGCGTCCCGGCGGACGTGCTGGTCCTCGGCATCAACAACGACACGCTGATCTGCGAGCACTGCCGCCCGCAGCTCTCCTCGATCCAGCCCGACTTCGAGCAGGAGGGCTTCCTCGCCGCCCAGGTCCTCGACGAGATGATGCGCGCCGGCGCCGAGACCGGAGCGCGCACGCTCTACGTGGGCGTCCGCAACGTCGTCCGCCGCGACTCGACGGCGGAGACCTCGAACGCCGGCAAGCTCGTCCAGCAGGCCATGGCCTACATCCGCCGGAACGCCCTCCGGGGCATCGGCGTCGGGGACGTCGCCCAGCATCTCGGCTGTTCGCGGCGGCTGGCGGACCTGCGCTTCCGGGAGCTGCAGGGCACTACGATCGGCGAGACGATCATCGCCGTCCGCCTCAACGAGGTGCGCCGCCTGCTGACGACCACGCACGAGACGATTGAAGCCATCACCCACGCGTGCGGCTACGAAAGCCCGAACTACCTCAAGAACCTCTTCAAGCGGCGCTTCGGCCTGACCATGCGCGACTTCCGCCAAACGTATCGCTCAGGTCCGAGCTGAATGCTCCGCAACCCAGTCCCCGGCGTGCCCCACGCCGTGGCGCTGCCAAGCCCCACTCCCCCAGCCCAGTACCCGGCGTGCCCCTACGCCGTGGCGTTGCCCAGCCCCACTCCCCCAGCCCAGAGGCTTCCCCATTAGTACCCGGCGTGACCTCACGCCGTGGCGCTGCCCAGCCCCACTCCCCCAGCCCCACTCCCCCAGCCCAGAGGGTTCCCCATTAGTACCCGGCGTGACCTCACGCCGTGGCGCTTCCAAGCCTAGCACCCGGCGTGACCTCACGCCGTGGCAAGACCCCGAACGAAGCCCGTGAAGCCGGGGACAGACCCCACTTGAGGCCAAGATTTCCGCATAGAATTCTCATTTAAATTCTCATTTCATGGCCGTGGAAGGCGAAGGCTTGGGTGGTGCGGAAATCTTGGTTTGGCTTGCGCTTGAGCCGGGGACAGACCCCGTGTGTGGGATTGGG
>JBJEWA010000073.1:0-2648 GCA_051884805.1 Kiritimatiellia bacterium
AGGGCGACGAGGAGAGCTGGGGTTGGTGGGACGCCAACTTCGAGGTCGATCCCGTTCTGGCCGCCGGCACGGCGTTCTGGTACAAGGCCAAGGCAGGCAGCGGCAAGAAGATTACCTTCAAGAAGACCTACTAACTTATTTTGCGTGCGGCGCATGGTGTGCCGTGCCTAAGACACAACAGCCTCCTGCGCTCTCCGGGGCGGAGGGGGAATAAAAGGAAAACAAAAATGAAGAAACTACTAATTGCGCTGGCGACAGTCGCGTTGGCGGCTGGTGTTCAAGCGGCGTCGTTCACTTGGAAGACTGGGAACTATACGCAGTTCCGCAATGCCGACGGCACCGCCGTCACAACCGCCGAAGGGTATACGGCCGCGCTCAATGGCGGCAACATCGTCCTCGTGTTGCTGGCGAATGGAACCTACGATGGCGCCATGACGGTGCTCACGGGAACCGGTGGCGATACCGCTGCATTCAGGACGACAGGTACGGCGGCGACAAAATATGGTCTCAACACGGCTTTCGGGTTTATCTATGATGAAGATGATCCTTCCAGCAGCATCCTTCAGAACGGCGACGTGCTGGGCGTGATGTATCAGGACAGCAACGGCGATTTGTCCAAGCTGTTCTACGTCGATGCCGACGGCAACAAGCTGGGCGATATCGAGACCACCTACACCGTCAGCGGTGTGACGGATGACTCTTGGTCGGGTTCGACCTTCATCTTCACGGACGCTGGCACCTCCGCCGCACCGAATTACGTCTCGGTGGCAGCCTCCGCCGTCCCCGAGCCGACCTCGGGCCTCCTGCTCCTCTTGGGCATGGCGGGCCTCGCCCTCCGCCGCAAACGCGCGTAAACGAGCCTAAGCCATCCAAGCCACAAGGCACAAAGAAGCCGCCACCTTCACGGGTGACGGCTTTCTTTATCGTTAGCGCATGGGCCTAATCAAGGGCTTGTCTGCCAAGGAGAAATTCTATTACCTTATTTTGCCGCGCGAAGCTGAAAACTTTTCCCTAAAACAGGAAATGTTTTCAAATTGGAATCAGTTCAATCCCGATAACGAAAGAAGCCGCCACCTTCGCCGGTGACGGCTTTCTTTTTGTTACACTTCTTTGCTGCGCGATCATCTTGGCCCGGGAGAAATATGCTGTCGGCCAGCGTTGCACCAAATCTCGATATTCCTTACTATTGGCTGCCCGCAATAAGCACACGGGCGCAAGGCGCCAGAACCACCGATGGGCGGCCTCGCGGACGCAGTGCAGTCGATGTGCAGGGGATGATAAAGGACAATTCTGACGCGTGTATTTCTTATGTGAGGACAGCGTATTGCGATAGGACGGATCTTCTGGTAAAATACCAATCGTTGAATGGAGCAATACTATGCTGAAGACGGCAAACCTCTATGCAAGAATCGAGCCTGAACTGAAAGACAAGGCGGAAACGATACTCGGCGAACTTGGCGTCCCCGTGTCGAATGCCATCAATATGTTCTACCGTCAGATCGTGATTCATCGCGGTTTGCCGTTTGCCGTGCAATTCCCCGCTCGGAAACTCCCGAATGCCGCGATGATGACCGATACGGAACTTGACGCCGAAGTGGCACGCGGCTTTGACGACATCTCGGCAGGGCGCAAGCGTCCCCTCAAAGAGGTATCGGCCAGTCTCGCACAGGAATTTGGCCTGTGAGCTGGCGCATTGACGTTTCGGATGCCGCGCATGAAGACTTGCGCGACATCTATTCCTACATTGCATTCGAGTTGCGGTCGCCAGAAGATGCCCGCAATGTGCTTCGCCGGATTTTGGCGCAAATCGCGACACTCGACGAAATGCCGGAGCGATTCCGCCGCTACCCGCGAGAGCCGCTGTCAGCTCAAGGCGTACGGGTCATGGACGTCGGCAACTTCTGTGTTTACTATCAGCCGAAGGATGGGGTTGTCTCCGTGGGCAGGGTTCTCTATTGCAAGCGGAACGCCGACGCCGTTTTTGCAGACGGCTGGAAGTAGGCAATGAGGTTGCCGTAGGCGCTGGCGAAGGTCTTGTCATCTTCGGCCATGGCTTCGCTGTTTCATTCCCTGCGCCTGAACCACAATTAAAGTATCATCGCGCAGAACAACTCGAATTTTCCGCCGAGCATCGCGTTCAACGGAGTAGAAAGGTAACCATCAAGCCGCGATCATGCTCCCAGCGAGGCGAGCGACAACCGCCTTTCCGTGAGAAATAGCCGCCGGTCATATTGCCCTTTCGTGGTCAATAGGGCAGAATGAACGCGGTCTGACAAGTTAGGAGTCGGCAGAATGAGCATATTCCGAAGAAAAGTCTATGCTAAGTTGCTGGAATGGAAAGCGCGTTCCCGCGGCAAGACCGCCGTCATGATCGACGGGGGAAGGCGCGGCGACGAGCCTTGCCTTGTGCAGGAGTTCGCCGCCGCGAATACAAAAGCGCAATACTCGTGGATTTCTCCAAGGCAGACGGGCAGATAAAAACCACCATCCGCGAAAGACCCGGCGACATGGACGCGCTGTTCAACACGCTCTCGCCCTCTATGGCGTCCTGCTCGACCCGACCGCGATAGGATAGGTTTCGAGAGCGTGGCAGCAACAAGAAAGCCGCTTCCATTGCTGGAGGCGGCTTCTTTCGTTATCGGGATTGA
>JBJEWA010000074.1:0-45035 GCA_051884805.1 Kiritimatiellia bacterium
AGCGGCCTTCACCGACCTACCGCCGCCACTGCCCACTTACTTCTTCAATCGACAGTCCGGAGATCGCCGAAGACGACATCCTGCGCAACGTGAAGGTTCTCTTCACCGAGGCGGCGAACATGAAGGACTTCAAGGCCAGCGCCTCTCTCTCCACCTCGTTCGCGCAAATCATCGGCTCCGTGCTCGACCGCCAGAAGCTGCGCCTCACCGAACGCGCCCAGCAGACGAAGGAAGAGCAGCTCCGCCTCGCCCGCGAGAAGTTCGAGGCGGCGGAGAAGCGGCTCAATGCCGTGCAGGACGCCGTCGCCGCCGCCCGCAACAAGGGCGGTCTCACCGAAGAGACCCTCAAGAAGATCGAGGAGGCCGCAGGCCTCCTGTAAGCCATGGGCAACGCCAAGATCCAGCCGAAGCAGTCGCTCCTCCTGCCGTACCAGAAGCGGTGGGTCGAGGACGGCTCGCGCCTGAAGCTCGCGGTCAAGAGCCGCCAGATCGGCTGGACGTGGGCGACCGCCTACGGCCTCATCCGCCGCAAGTCTCTCAAGACCGCCCAGCTCGACGCGTGGATCTCCTCGCGCGACGAGATCCAGGCGCGGCTCTTCCTCGAGGACTGCAAGGCCTTCGCCGGCATTCTCGACGCGGGCGCGCAGGACTTCGGCGAGCGCGTGATCGACGGCAAGGGCTCGTCGGCCTACGTGCTGCAGATGGGCAACGGGATGCGGATCAACTCGATGTCCTCGAACCCCGACGCCCAGGCGGGCAAGCGCGGCGACCGCGTCCTCGACGAGTTCGCCCTGCATCCCGACCCGCGCAAGCTCTACGCCATCGCGTATCCGGGCATCACGTGGGGCGGCAAGCTCGAGATCTTCTCTACGCCTCGCGGCAGCGACTCATTCTTCCAGAAGCTCATCGACGAGATCAAGGCAGGCAACCCGAAGAAGTTCAGCTTCCACCAAATCACCCTTGAAGACGCCCTGAACCAAGGTTTTCTCGCCAAGCTCCAGGCGAAGCTCCCCGAGGGCGACGAACGCCAGGCGATGGACGAGGCGGCCTATTTCGACTTCATCAAGTCGGGCTGCGCCGACGAGGAGACGTTCAACCAGGAGTACATGTGCATCCCGTCGAACGACTCGACCGCGTTCATCTCCTACGAGATGCTCGACGGCAACCACGTGCACGGTACGGTCGAGCGCGAGACCGGCACGGTCGACGGCAAGCCCAGCGTCATCGAGACGTGGACGAACGCGTCGATGCCGCACGCCAAGGGGATGCCGCTCTATCTCGGCGTGGACTACGCCCGGCACGAGGACCTGACGGTGATGTGGCTCGCGGCCGACGTCGCCGGGATCCTCGTCCCGGTCGTCGTCAAGACGCTGAAGAACGTCACCTTCAAACGCCAGCGCGAGACGCTGGACGGCTTCATGGAGAATCGGAAGCTGGTGCGCTGCTGCTTCGACATGACCGGCATCGGCGAGGAGACGGCCGAGGCGATGCGCCACAAGTACGGCTACCGCTTCGAGCCGCTGCGCTTCACCGCCGCGTCGAAGGAGTCGATGGCGTATCCCGTCCGGCACGGTCTCGAGGACAAGACCTTCAAGGTGCCGGACCTGCCCGCCGTCGACGCCGACTTCCGCAAGATCCGGAAGGAAGACACGGCGAGCGGCAACGTCCGCTTCACCGGCGAGCGCGACTCCAACGGCCACGCCGACCGCTTCTGGGCGGCCGCCCTCTGCCGCGAGGCGAAGGGCAACGGCACGGCCTGGACCTTCGATCCCGTGGTCGTCGCGCCTGACGGCCTGGCGTCCGGCGCGATCGGAACCTACGACAACTTCACCACAAGGAAACTCGACTGATGGCCAAGGCAGACCCTCTCAAGTTCAATGCGTGGACGCTCGGCGGCCGCGGCGCGGACGTGTTCGAGAAGAGCGCCGAGGCGCTGGAGCTCGAGCGCTTGAATCCGCTCCGGGGCGTGGACGAGTGGCGTCTCGGCCAGATTTTCGATGACGCCCGCGACGGCATCTACGCCGACCTCGCCTGGCTCTACCACGAGATCGAGGGCGTCGAGCCCGCGCTGCTCGCCTGCTGCGACATGCGCGAATCCGCCGCGAGCGAATGCGGCTGGCTCGTCAAGACGTCCGACGCGAAGCGCGTCAGGGGCTTCGACCAGTCTCTCGCCGACGAGCAGCGCGACGCGCTTCTCGCCGCGTTCGGCGCGGTCGACGACGATCTCGCCGAACTCGCCGGACACCTGACGGGCGCCTTCTTCCGCGGCGCGGCGCATGCGAGGGCGCTCTGGAACGCCGACGGCTCGCTCGCCGGCTTCCAGCATCTCGACCTCTGGAACTTCGCGCTCGACAAGCAGACCGGCCTCTGGTACTGGAACGCCGACGCGAGCCGCGACGAGCGTTCCTTCCAGGCGATTCCGCCGGGCGAACTCGTCACGCTCTGCGCCACGCGCCACGTCGACCACGCCGCGCTTCCGATCTTCATCCGCGCCGCGCTGGGCGCGAAGCGCTACGGCGTGTGGCTCGACCGCTTCGGCATCCCGCCCGTCGCGATCATCATGCCGCCGAACGCGGAGCGGGGCGAGCAGGCGGCCTACATGGACCTCGCCCGCAAGTTCGCGCGCGGCGGCTCGGGCATCCTCCCGGCCGGCACGCAGCCGGTCTACGGCACCGAGGCGCGGGCGATGTGCCCGTTCACCGACTTCATCCGCTTCCAGCAGCAGCAGATCTACACCGTCGGCATCGGACGCGTCCAGTCCGGCGAGACCGACGCGGCGAATCTCGGCGGCAACGCGGCTGGCGTCGTCGAGAACGGCTTCCAGCGCCTCGTCCGCCGCGACGCGCGGCGCATCGCCCGTGCGGTCAACGACGCCGTCACGTCGAAGATCCTCGCCCGGCTCTTCCCGGGCCGTCCGGCCCTCGCGCAGTTCGCCTGGGACACCGAGACGAAGCGCACCAGCCGAGAGGTCCTCGAGGACGCCGGCCTCGCCATGAACGCCGGACTCCAGATCGACCTCGACCAGCTTCAGGAACTCACCGGCTACACGCTTTCCAAAGCCCCTGAAACGCCCGTGCAAGGGCCTTTCGGCGGACTCAACGCGACGACTCCCAGCAAGACCCCCTTGCAAAACGCCGAGAAGGCGTTGCAAAACGCTCCGAGCCCTGCGGACGGACAAGGAGACGAAAAATCCCCGAAAGCGTCTGAGGGCATTCTGGAGGCCTTTGCGAAAGACACCTCGAAAGCCGCCGAAGCGGTGAAGACGCTGCTCGCCGATCCGACGCCGGAGAAGGCCGAGAAGCTGCTCGCCGATCTGCCGAACCTTCTCCCCGACGATCCGGCCCTCGCCGCCGTCATCGCCGAAGCCATGGCCGCCGAGTTCCGTCCTGCGGAAGACGAGGCCACGAACAGCGGACACCCTTACACGAAGTGCCCGGACTGCGGCAAGTTCTTGGGCCCTGCCGGAAACTGCGAGCATTGCGGATTTGTCGAAGACGACGATCGGATGATTGCCCGAGGGAAGAAAGCTCTTGAACGCGCGATCACCGGCAATCCAAGAGACGTTCCAAACGCCATGTATCGGAAAGGCGTTGGCTCAATCGCTTTCGTCCAAGGCTGGGAAGGCAAGGGCAAGGCCATGGAACACGGTGCCGGTCTCCTGAAGATCCAGCAGAAGCACAAAAACGAGATGGCGCAGATTCCCGAGACAATCGCCAAAGGCACTGTTACGCCGCTGACAGTCAAGGGGAAGAATGTAATCGACAAGGACGGCATCGCGATCATCAACGGTACGAACATCGCGATTCTCTCCAGATCCAAGGGCGAGAAGTGGCGTCTCATCACCCACTACAAGTCCGATTCCGACGCGAAAAAGATAACGGAGGCCGCAAAGAATGCAACCCCCGTCTAAAAGGCAAGGTGACTTTCGGGCATTACCCGATGCCTACGGCAAGTCGAGGCTGGCTCCCCGATACTTGCTGTTGCCTGCCAGTGGCGCGAATTATACCACACCCAACTTCTGAAAGGCAATAGCCACAATGAAAAACCAGATTCACTACGGCACACCCATCGCGCTCAACTACTCCGTCCCCGCCGACGGTGTGCCCCTCACCGTGCAGCTCTCGCCCTTCGGCGAGTTCCCCCTCCACGACGGCGGGAAGATGAACGGCTGCGTCCAGCACTGCACGCGCGAAGCCTTCGAGGCGATGGTCGCCAACTGGAAGGCCGCCGGCTCTCCGGACATCCTCGTCGACGTCGACCACGCCTCCGCCACCGGCGGCTCGACCGAAGCCGCAGCCTGGGCGAAGAACCTGCGCGTCGATGACACGGGCCTTTGCGCCGACTTTGAGCTCACGCCCCGGGGCAAGGAGCTTATCGGCGGCAAGCAGTACCGCTTCGTAAGCCCCGGCTGGTCCCTCGACAAGGACGGCACGCCCCTCGCCCTTTGTTCGGTTGGCCTCACCAACCGTCCCAATCTCCCCGTGAAGCCGGTCGTCAACTCCGGCGACGCGGGCGGCCGGGGTCCCGACGATCCCAACGAAAACAAGGAAACCACCACCATGGATCCCAAGAAGATCGCGGCCGCCCTCGGACTCCCCGAAACGGCCACCGAAGAGGAAATCCTCGCCGCCGTCCAGGCGATGAAGCAGAAGGAGGCCGAAGCCGCCGAGGCCAAGGCCGAGGCCGAGGCCGAGACGTTCGCCGCCGACGCCGTCGAATGCGGCAAGGTCGAAGAGAAGGACAAGGAAGCCGTCAAGAACGCCTTCCGCGCCAACCCCGCCGTCGCCCGGCAGATGCTCAACGCCGTCGCCGCGCGGAAGAGCGCGCCGGTGACGCTGCCGAACTTCGCCGCCGCGCGCGCTCCGCAGGGGCTCAACGCCGCCCGGCCCGGCAAGGACGCCGACCCCGTCGCCGTCTACAACGCCTACGTCGCGATGGCCGACGGTGCGGAGAAGGAAGCCTACCTCGCCGCGAACGCCGCGAAGATCGAGCAGGGCTACGCGCAGTCTCTCAAGAAGTAAGTCATCACAGAAAGGACAAGTCACTATGGCTACCACGTTTACCGGTCATGAGTTCTACAGCCGCAAGGTCCTGAAGTGCCTTCCGGCCCAGCTCAACTTCCTCGGCGCGTTCTCTACCGACGTCTCGGGCGAGCTGCTCGGCCCGTCGAAGTCCGTCGAAGTCCCGCTCGTCGAGATGGACGCCGCGGGCGCGTTCGACCGCACAAGCAACAACTTCGCACGCACGGCGATGACCCCGAAGACGGCCACCGTCACCTTCGGCGATCCGATCATCGCGGGCTTCGCCGTCACCGCCGACCAGGCGTCGAAGATCGACAAGCGCTGGTGGGAGGGCAAGGCCGAGCTCAACGCGACCGCCGTTGCCGCGTCCGCCTCGAACGCCGTCACGAGCCTCATCACCGAGGATAACTTCTCGAAGGCCGTCACGGGCGTTGGCACCGCCGCGAACTTCGCGAAGTCGGGCGTCGCCAAGATCGCCGCGGCGGTCGAGAACTCGACGAACAGGCTGCGCGTCAAGTTCTCGACCCTGTGCCTCTCGGGCGAGTACTTCTACAACCTCCTCGCGGGCCTGGACGCGAACGTCTACGGCGGCACGGAGGCGATTCGCAACGGCGTCATCCCGGGCCTCTTCGGCTTCGGCAAGGTGATGCTCATGCACGGGCTTGACATCCCCGGCTTCGTCTGCGAGCCGTCCGCGATCGCGTTCGCCGCGCGCGGGTTCCGTCCGGCTGACGAGACGCCCTACCGTGCGATCCGCGAGATCAAGGACCCGGAGAGCGGTCTCATGCTCACGCTCGTCGAGTACGGCGACGGCTCCACGGGCGACCTCTCCGAGAGCGTGACGACGCGCATTGGCGCGGCGGTCGGCGACGCGGGCGCGCTGGTGCGTCTCGTGGCCTGACGGAGGGCGGGAACATGGCCTGGAGAAAACCCACTCAGGAAGACCTCGTCGCCCGTCTCTCGCAGACGGAGATCAGCGCGTTCACGCGCGCGTCGACGTTCGAGACCGACGCGGCGGATGGCGTTCTCACCCAGACCGCCGCGTTCGCGCGGGACGCGATGCGCTCGGGAGGCCGCTGCCGTCTCTCGCCGACGGACGGCGAGATCCCCGAGGGGCTCTTCAGGCCGGTTCTCGCCATCGCGATCCTCGACCTCCTCAACCGCTTCAACGCCCACCCCACCGAGGCGCGGCGCGAGGCGGCGAGGGCGGCCGAGGACTACCTCAAGGACATCGCCGCCGGGCGCATCGTCCCCGAGTCCTTCGACGCCGATGGCGGCGAAGAGCCGAAGTCCGCCGGCCCGATGGCCGACGAAGGCCCGGTCCGAACCCTCGGAGGAGGGCTCTGGTAAATGAAGCTCCGCCTCATAGACCCCGAAAGCCTGATCCCCGACGCGCACGTCGCGGCGGAGGCGGCCGTCCGCGGCGTCGAGGCGCTCATCATCGAACATTTGCGGCAGAAGAACGACGGCACCAAGCCGAACCGCAACGGCCTGCCGAAGACGAACTACTACGCGGACGCCGCGAAGAACGTCGAAGCATCCGTCGACGGCGCGACCGTGCGCGTCGAGATCAACCATCCCGGCCTGGCGATGCACTACGAGGGCGGCACCGTCTATCCGAAGAAGAAGGCGCTTGCCCTGCCGATTGACCCTGCCGTCGCCGGCATCTGGCCGAGCGAGTATTCGCAAGACCACAAGCTCTTCAAGACGCCTGGCGGAGCGCTCGGCGACGCCGAGAGCGGGAAGATCCTCTACATCCTTCTCCCCAAGGCGACCATCCCGGCGGACAAGTCCGTGCTGCCGACCGACGATGAAACCCTCAAGGCCGCTGAAGAGGCGGTGTGGGAGGCATTCTCATGAGCCCCGCCGACAAGATTCTCCAGAAGGCCCTCGTCGGGAGCGGCCTCGACACGAGGGGTTGGTCCACCGTGCAGGCCGGCCTCCGCGACCGCGCCTTCTTCTCCTCCCAGGTCACGGAGGCGAAGATCCTCCACGCCATGCGCCAGAACGTCGCCGAACTCGTCGCCGGCGGCAAGTCGCCGTCGGAAGTCCGCCGCGACCTCCGCGCCTATCTCGGCTCCATCGGCTACGACCCGGACAAGGGCTTGAAGCCCGGCGAGCGGAGCCGCCGCGGCACGATCAAGGACCTGACGACGAAGGCGCGCCTTGACGTGATGATGAAGACGAACGCGGACCAGGCCAAGGGCTATGCCTCGCACATCCGGGCGACTACGACCGGCGCGATTCTCGCCTTCCCCGCCTACGAGCTCGTCCGCGTCGAGCGCCGCAAGCTGCCGCGCGACTGGAGCGCACGGTGGGCGTCCGCCGCGCAGAAGGTCGGCTGGGAGGGCGTCGCGCGGAGCGGCGGCATGATCGCGCTCAAGACTTCGCCGATCTGGGCGGCGCTCTCGCGCTTCGGCAATCCGTTCCCGCCCTTCGACTTCAACTCCGGCATGGGCGTCAGGGATGTCAAGAAGTCCGTCTGCCGCGAGATCGGGCTCCTCGGCAAGGACGAGCAGCCGGAGATCCCGGACGTGCCAGACTTCAACGGCAACCTCACGGCGCAGGTCCCGATGCGAAACGACGATCCGGAGGCGAAGCGCCTGAAGGACATCTTCGGCGACCAGATCAGGTTCGACGGTGACACTGTTCACTGGCAGGGTGAACTCATACAGGACGTCCTTTCCGGCAAGGCCAAGAAGGCCAACCTCGGGATCGGCTTCGACGGCAGCAAGTTAAGCCTCTCCCATCAGTTCTTCATCGAGCACGGCGGGAAACACCTCGATCCGAACGAGCCCTACGCACACCTGACGAAGCAGGAGTTCGAACTCCTTCCGTCGCTCTGGAGGAAACCGGACAGGATCCTCAAGACGAGGGACCCGAACAGGACGCAGCTTGAACTCGACACGCTTGACGGCGGATCCATCGTCGTGATCGTCGACAAGCGAAACGGACTTAAGAGCATCCAGAAAAGAATCAGCCCGGGAGGAAGCGTCACCTGAACTTCTCGCTCTGAACCTCAAAGGGTTTGGGGTGACCCGGGCCTCTCGGACTGATACGAAGTATAACACAACCGATTTCTGCAAATCAACCATGAACATCTTCAAACGCAAAAGCAAGATCATCGAGCCGGTCGCCCATAGGCCGACCGTCGCGACCGTTGCCGTGCTCGACTGCGGCGCGTACGTCTCCAAGGTCGACGGGGCGACCCGTGACTTCGTGATGACCGTCGACCATAGCATAGGGGACGACGCGGCCAAGGCTCCCGAATACGTCCTCGAATGCAAATGCGGCTGTCTGCATCGCAGTCACTGTCCCGTCCTCGACGGTCTCTTCAACCGTCGTGACGGCAAGATCGCGCAGTCCGCGACCGTCCGCCGCGTGAAATCCTATCTTGTCAACCCGAACGGGGGCGTCGGTCTTGTTCTTGACGGCGAAGACGAAAAGGACGTGCCCGCGATAGACCTCGTAATCGACTACGCGAACGGTCACTCTCCGTTTTACTTCAGAACGAACGAAGGCGTAAATGCCCATAAGGCCGCCGACAAGCCCGACGGCGTCGCAGACGATGCCAAAGAATGAATCATTCACAAGGCAATTACACCATGAAGATCCGCGAACTCCAAGAGTACCTGAAGGACCGTTTGAACGCCGTTGAAGCGCTCGTGCAAGGCGGCTGCAGGGCCTTTGCCGAGGACACGCGCACCGTCTACGACGAGTCCGCCCAGTTCATGAGCGAGGGCGGCGTCGCCGTCGTCGTGGTGACGCCCAAGTTCGCCAGGAACGGCTGCAGCGCGGACGGCATCCCCTGCGACAGCCGTCTGCAGATCCGCTGCATGGAGATGCCGCCGGTCGCCACCGAGAACTCGAACGCGCTCCGCGCCCTTGACGCGGCGGAGCTCGTCGCGCATGCGCTCGACTCCGACGTCTTCCTCTTCCAGGACATCGACCAGGCCGTCTCGACGGACAGGGACGGCAACAGCGTCGTCACCGCAACGGCCTCTTTCAGCACCACCATAAACCTCACGAAAGGAGAATAACACATGGCCACCACGCCAGCAACGCCCACCGACGAGCAGTACGGCATCGCCGAGACCGCGACAGGCATCACCATCGAGTCGCTGACGGAGACCTCCTCGCCGATCGGCGAACCCATCCCGGACCAGAAGAACGCGACCGCGAAAGAGGTCTACGTCGACACGCGCATCGACATCGCCCTCACCTACCGCGGCAAAAAGCTGACCGAGACGGCCGGCACCGTCGGCGGCGAGAACGCGAAGATCACCTTCAACGGCAAGACCTACTACATCGACAGCCATGATTCCGCCGGATCCTACAACGGCCTCAGGCGCTACAACCTCCGCGCCCACCGCTTCGACAACGCCCCCGGCGGCAGCTCCGCATCCTGATGAGCAAGGCGAACCCCAGGAAGGCGATGGCGGCGATGATCCCGCCCGCGCAGACGGTCATCCGCCCGATGACGCTCGGCATGTACGCCGCGCTCGAGCGGATCGGCTCCCCGCTCGTCACCGGCGTCGACGCGAAGGACGCGCTCGAGCTCCTGCCGTCCCTCTACCTCCTCACGCACGACCCGCGCGAGGTCTTCCGCGGCAACATTCTCGACCTCGCCATGCAGTGGGCCGACACCGTGCCTGTCTCGACCATGGCCGAGATCCGCGCGGCGTGCGATGCGCAGCTCGGCGCAGTCATGGATGTCATCCCGGAAGTCGACCCAAAAAAAGACCCGAGCGCGGCAACGACGGGTGGATTGCCGCGCTCGTCGACTACTTCGCCTGCCGCTACCACTGGTCCTTCCGCGAGATCTTCTGGGAAGTCCCCCTCTCCGCGCTCTCCCTCCTCCGCCGCCAGGAAGGCCTCCGCGAGAACAAGATCTTCCCGCTCTCCGAAATCGAGAAGATAGACGATGGCAAATAAGAAGCTCAAGGTCGAACTCGAACTCGAGACCGCCAAGGCCAAGCGCCAGGCGAAGGGTCTTGAGAACATCGACGGATCGTCCGGCGGATACGGCGGTGGATCCGAAAAGCTTGCGAAGAACCTCGAGCGCGCCGCTGACTCCGCCGGCAAGATGAACACGTCCACGCTGTCCGTCGTCCGCGCGTTCACCGGCATCGGCGTCGGCCTCGCCGCGAACTACGCCGCGAGCCACATGAAGCAAGGCGCGGCGCGTGACGCCGTCGAGTACGGCGGCAGCGCGCTCACTGGAGCCAGCGCGGGGGCGATGGCCGGCGCGGCGCTCGGCCCGGTCGGATCGGTCGTCGGCGCGCTCGTCGGCGGGGGCGGCGGACTGCTCAAGACCTACCTCGACAAGTCCGGCGAGAAGGAGAAGTACACCGAGGACTGGCAGCGGAGCGAGCACGACTACGCGAACAACAAGGCGTTCGCCGACTTCTTCCGCAACCTCACGGACATGTCCGACAAGGGCAAGTCTTTCGCCGACAGGATCTCCGAAGCCGAGGCCGAGCTCCAGAAGTACAAGGACGTCGAGAAGACCCTGACGGAAAACGTCGAGAAGATGATCGCATCCGGGCGGTACGACGACGCCACCGCGCAGCGCGGCTATCTCGCGACGAACCGCCAGCGCCAGCAGCAGCTTGAGGCGGCGATCAAGGGGCTCGGCAATCAGCCCAAGACCGGAGGCGTCGCCTACTACTCCGGCACCGACGCGCTCGCCAAGGTCGGCGGCGGCAACGGAAAGGGGCCGCCAGGACTCGAGGCGGGAGACCCAAGCAAGGCACACTTCTCGTCCGTGGCGCGCGGGCCGCTCGGGTCCTTCTTCTTCGGAAACCCCGGAAAGGTCGACACGAAGGTGTTCGGCCAGCTCGGCGAGACCGATATCGCGATCAAGACGGCGAACGAGAGGATCGCCCAGCTCGAGAAGGAAGGCAACGACCTCCTGAAGGAAATAGCCGAACACACGAAGAGAAAGGACGGTGCGACATGGCAGTGATCTCAAACATCCCAGGCGAACGGCAGCCGAACGACTCCGAGCATCTCGACGAGTCGAATGCAAAAGGTTTCTCGTGCCGTTTCAAAGGCCTTTACAGCGAACTTCAGGTCTTTGCGAACGTACTTTGCCAGGGCGACACCTTCGAGGGGAACGTCCTGAAGGCCTGGACCCTTGACCGTGCGCCAGGCAACCTCGGCTACCTCACGCTCACGTTCGTACCCTACGCCGGAAGCGACGAGGGCGGATCCCAGAGTCCGCTCAAGGTGACGTGGTCCGTCAAGTCAGTCCGGAACGACAAGTCCATCCTCGCCTACTGCGGCGAATCCGAGGGAAACAACCCGTACCGCCCACACATCGAGCTCTGGATGAAGGAGACCGATCCGGACGCGATCGAGGCGGACCAGTACACAGGGCCGGACGGCGAGAAGCACGATCTGACAAATCTCGACAAGCTCATCACGGCTAAGCTCAAGAAAGGCATTGAGTCCGTCATTCGCTTCTATCCGCTCGTCACCCGCAAGCGCATCTATTCGTCCGACCCGCAGGACAGCTTCTCGAACCTCGGCTTCATCGACTCGCTGCCGAACGGCGCCCCGACCGTCAACGGCAACTACCAGTGGCTCAAGGTGCAGGACGACAAGGACGAGCAGTCGAACGGCGACTTCATCCGGACGGAATCGTGGATGGGCGCGCTCGAATCCGAGGGCGGATGGGACGCCGACCTCTACGGATCCTCCCGCTGGCCGATGCCGAAAGGAAACTCGTAAACCATGAACCGCTTCATCCAGGTTCCGGCCAAAGGCCAGCCGATGACCGCGCAATGGGGCGCGGACGTCGCGAACGGCCTGAACGCGATCCGCTCCGCCGGCCAGGCCGGGACGCTCCTCACGGACGGCCCGACCGGCACCGGCTTCGCCCCGCTCCCGGCGAACCGCCGCGACCGCCAGGCCAAGACCGTCGACCGCTCCTGCTTCCGCATCGAGACCCGGCCGGAGGAGGACGGGTCCGGCAGCTCCTACATCACCTGCTGCTACTACCACGTCGGCGGCGTCACCAAGCACATGGAGGACGTGTCCATAGACGGGCTGATCCCCTCCTCGGGCTCGCCCGAGGACAAGACGCCGTGGATTATCTGCCTCAAGCTGTTCGGGAGCTCGTCGGAACCGTCTATCGTCGCCATCGAGGAGTCAAGGCTTGAGGAAGAGCAGCGGATCGCGGACAACTACGTCCTCCCGCTCTACCGCTACCTCGGGAGCACGCTGCACGATGACCTGCGCAACGCACCCAACGTCCAGCAATGGGAGGTCGGCCTGACATGATCGAGCATATCCTGGTCGCATCGCTTGTCTGCAACCCGGCCTCGCAGGGGAGGACCATCGTCTACCCGGTGGAAACGCTAAACTCAGTGGCCTCGAAGTTCATTCCCGGCTCGGAGGCGCTGTCCAATTCGGTGCTGCGCACCGACGCGATCGCGGCCTGCGCGACCGCCGACGCCTGCCTCCAGCGGATGATCATCCCCTGCCTGTCCATGTACGGCGGCGAGCGCAACGTGTCGCTCAATAACCTGTACTCCGAAGACATGGAGTTAGGCACGACCAACTTTGGCGTCTACGGCAAGGCCTGGCTCCAGGGCCCCGGGCCGTTCGGGGGGTCCAACGCCAACTATTTTGCGTCGGCGTCCAACCGCGTGTTCAAGACGCGGATCGGCGCACGGCTGCGGGACTACGTCGAGGACTTCGTGTTCGGAGGCACCAACGGCAACGGCAGGATGCAGTTTGACGAGATGGGCTCGTTTCGCTGGATCGACCCCACCGTCAACCACGCCTCGCTCGTCCGCTCCGGGTGGAAGAGGGACGACATGCTGGACACCGCGGACTGGAGCCGCTACCTGCGCGCCCTCTCGGAGTTCAATCCGGCCGGCACCGGCATCGGTGGCAGGTTCTGCCCGGATCATTATCCGAGCTGTCTGTTCAACCCCCTCGAGGAGGTGCCCGGCTTGGAGGGCTATATGAGCCAGGGCGGATTCCCGGTCATCCAAAGGAAGGACATGACCGGCGAAGAGCCGTCGCTGCTCGACCTCGTGCATTCGCGCTGCCACGTGCGCACCAACGGCGTCAAGTCCGCATCCGGGCGCCTGTCCTACGATCGCATGGCCATGGCCAACGGCGTCATCTCCCTCTGCGACACGTCCATGCACAAGTCGGTCAGCCCTGCCACATACTATCCGCGCTATTATGAACGCCATTACCCTGTGCCGACCGGAGATTCGTTTCCCGGATACAGATTCTTGCAGAAATCCTACACCCTGCGCAAGAGCGCGAGTCTGGTCTGCAAGATATCCGAGTCCGCCGAGCTCCTGATTGGCAACGTTCCTGGCAGCGACAACCCGTCTATGTGGCAATTCGTCCACTACTTTCCGCGCGATTCAGACCTTGAGGACCCCAGCCTGTCGCAGAGCTGCGACGTCACGTCCGTCGTCACCAACTTTGTCGAAACCTACAAGGTGTTGAATGTATGGACTGATGTCGAGCCGATATACGGGGTCAGCATAAGCGCCATCAGGCCTCTGCGCTTCAATGAGGTCTACGGCGATGCAGGCGGCATAACCACCGGCGAACCCTACTATCTGTTCGTAAAGCTAACAATACATCCGACGTCAGAAGAAAATCCGGACAAGAACGTGACGCGAACGCCGACTGCCGATCTGTGGGCTGGCCGTATGACCTCCGACGGCTTCCCGGTTCCGGAGCTCCAGATCGGCAGCCTGGTACTCAGCAAACTGTCCGGATGGAAAGGATCGGTGTCTTTCTACTACAGTGCCGAAACGCGGGGAGTGGAGACGGTGGGAAAGCGCCCCTTCATCGGCCCCACCTACATCAACACCCCCGACGATCAGGCGAATTACTTCTGGGAGTACTCGGTCAATCCGTATCTGCCGAAAGACGATGTCTTCGAGCTGGTGGAGAGGGCCGACGGCTACTCCTTCCAGACCGTCGCGGTCAACACCAACCATAAAGACATCGCCGGAATGGCGATCAACGGGTATGATTTCTCCTGGGGTCATGCACTGGACGTCAAAGACCTGGCGGGCGGCGACACAATCAGGAAGGACACGTGGGCGTTTTTCCAGCTCGTGCACAAGAGCCTCGGCAAGACGAACGGAGACGGTCTGACGTCGTTTCTCACCGGCGACATCTATGCCAACATCGCGGATAGAATCAACGAGGCGTATGAAATGGCTCCTCATGCCGATCTGAAAGTGCCCACCTTCGAAGCGGCCAGCCATTTCGATGTCAGCGACCTCTTTAACAAGTTCTACTGTCCTGTCATGGTTGAGTTCTGGCCGGAGCCAAAGCCTATAGACTTCCGGATAAGAGCGGAGGAGGACCCCACCGACAGCAGCAAGCGCATCCTGATCCTTGAGAACCTCGCTGGCCACAGCCTGCCGTTTGACACCGTCATCTACCAGGCCTCCTTGGGATTCGGGACAACCTTGCCGACCTGCCCGGGCTTTCGCTCTGTGGCCGTCTTCTGCCACGAAATCCCTTACTTCACGCTGAAGTGGAAATTCCCGGCTATGCGGTTCAGCGGGGAGAAATCGGAGTAATAACAAGGGACACCAACCATGAGACACATCGCGACAGTACTGCTAATCACCTCCGCCACCGGCTATCTCCCCGGCGCCGTGCCCCTGCGCTGGACCGTCGAGACGAGCCGCGTCCAGCCCGCCGTGTTTGACGCCGTGCACGGCGAGACAATCGAGCTTGAGGCCACGTTGAAAAGCTACGGCAAGCCAGTTGAAATCGACCCGCAGGCCGACTGGAACGTCTACTGGCAGACCAACGGCATGGCCGACGCCTGGTGGTCCGCCCCCGCAACAATCAAAGAATCTGAACCACCATCATCCACCTCCACCTCTTCTCTCCACCTCCTCTCAGCCACCTTCACCCCCGCCATGGACCCCGGAGCCCCCGCCGTCAACGGCTTCATCGGCTCGCCCGGCAACAGCTACCGCGCCGCCTTCACCCTCCGCTTCCGCCACGGTCCCGGCGCGCTTCCCAACGCCCTGCCGCTCCCGACGCCGGTCATCGACTTCGCCCGCGTCCGCGTCCTCAACCCGCCCTGGCCGCCCGGCGGCGGCTGCGACACCAACACCGTCGTCCTGACCAACGGCACGCTGCGCACGCTGGGCGGGAAGGAAATCACACCGACGGATGTCGGAGCCCTCGACGAATCATCTCTCACGCCAATCAAGGAAGACATCAAATCCGCCTACGCCTGGAACCAGAACATCTACCGCTACATGACGGCCAACACGAACGCCTGGTTCGCCGGCACGAACTACGTATTCGGCTCCGACGCGGCAACACGTAGGCATTTCGCCTGGGAGGACGGAATGGACGCGGCGACCGTTCCCTGCTCGATGGCCCTATGGGAGATCCGCGACGGCGTCCGGCAGTGCGTTTGGGACCAGCGCGATTGGCCGACTTGGTATTGGTCGTTTAAGGCCCAGCAGATGCGCCACGAAATCGCCGCGACGAACAGGCTGATCTACGCGGCTATCGATGAAGCGGTGACAAACGATTCGAATCACGCTTGGGCGAAGCGGTACGCTTCGACTGGCCGTCGGAATCCGGACGCATCGACGACGTTCGTTGACACGATGAGCGTCACGCTCTCGCCCGGCATGAGCTGGGAGACGGTCGCCACGGTCAGCGGCTGCGGCTATTGGACGATTGTCGGCAATGGCGCGGTCATCGGCGGATCCGGCACGAATGCGACGCTCAACATCAAGGACTTCGAGGGTAATTCGATACTCGAAATCACGAAGGGACAGCATAGGCTGGCGTGGCTCGAATCGAACGATTTCGTCGGCGAGCTGACTGATTCTGATGGGTGGATTTGTTTCGACATGATGGCGGACGTGAAGCCGACGGGCTACTTCTCCACGATGCTAGTCGCGGCGGACTTCGTCGCCGAAACGGACGCGAATTGTCCGGCGCAGTGCCGCTGGGAAGATCTGGGCGGTCATGTGTGGCGCGTCCATTTCCTGCTGAAGCCGGGCATCGTGTCGGGTGCCTGTTTCGCGAAGTTTCAGGTTGAGGTCGAAGGCAAGACGCAAATCCGCTACAATGCCGACACAGTCATCAATGGCGGTTTGATTTTCAATGGCGTGAAGATTGCGCCGGTCATTCAGTCCGGAGCTGCGGTCGGCTCGACTGTCACATGGAAGGTGGTGGAGTAATGGTTCTCGACGTGATTCATGCGCTTCAGATCGTCAATGCCTGTGCTGCCAGCGAATGGCAGAAGATCCTCGCGTGGGTGTGTCTCGCGGCTCTGGCGGCGATTGTTGTCGGCGTAGCGATCTGCTATGCGGTGAGAAAGTTAGACCGCATCCGTCGCCGCGACAAAGGGCTTGCGCTCGTGGCGGTGGTCGTCATCGCCGTGAGTGTGCTCTATGGCGGCATCGGCAGCGGCTGGAGCTTCACGTTCATTCCCGAGACCGGGATCTACGACGCTGGTTCGTTTGTCGACACCGAGACGAGCACGATCTATGCGATCTGGAATTACGAGCCCTACGTGGAGTCGTATAAGTTCAAGTGGTTCTTTAAGTTCAAGTACGGCGGCGAGGAGTCGGACCCGATCCAGCTGCCGGACGCGAACGTGTCGGACGGCAGTGCCGTGTGTCCGCTTCCTGTCCCGGAGGGAATGGAGCTCGAATCGTTTACGGTCTGCTGCTACACCGAGTACGTCCGTCCGGTCCACGTGGTAACGAACGGAGTCTATCACCTGGACGGCGTCATGCGCTCGATTGATTCGACGAATTCGCCGATGCCGAAGTACGTCACGCCGGGTATCACGATCTACGCCGATCATCTGTCGGACGGCTCGCAGCTACAGCTCGCGCCGGTCACGAATGCGCCACCGAGACCGTCATCGCTCGTTAATCTGCAAGAACCTCAAAACGAAGGAGAATAAATGAAGAAGTTCATGGTTGTCGTTTCCGTCTGTCTCGCGGCGATTCTCGCCGAGGCGACTCAATACTCGAAGCTCGCGGTCATCACGGCGGCGAAACAGGCCGGGCGCTGGGATGCGCTCAAGGCGTGGATCGCGTCGGCTGGCCTGCAGGACGAGTTCCAGAATTGCGTCTATCTGTCGGACGAGTATCCGCAGTTCGCCGCGATTACGAATGCCATCGTCTCGTCTGGCGCGGCAACGTCGCAGGAGGTCGCCGCGATCCTGTCGGCGTCGAAGGATCCTGCCGTCGCGGATGCCCTTCTGAGGCGCGTCTACGATAAGGACATGGGTTCGCCGAATGGCCGCGTGAAATGGCACGGGGCCGTCACGAACACTGTCTTTGATACGAATGCGCTCGTGAAGGTGCAGTATCACGCGGACGGATATGTCCACCGGCAGTCGTTTCGCTCGGCGGCGGCGATGGGTATCGGCGAGCGAATCTCTGCCGCTGAAATGAAGAATCGGCTCGAGGCGCAGAAGAAGGCAGCGGCGGCGGCGGCTGCCAAGCGCAAGGCCGACCGCATCGCAATGCTGCAGACCAATCTCACGGCGGAGGTGTCGGCGCTCATGAAGCGCAATAAGTGGCCGGAGGATCTGGCGACGCTCTACCTGAAGAACGAGCTCAATAAGCTCAAGGGTACAGTCACCGTCGAAGGCACTATCACGCCCCAGGAATAAAGCAATGATTAGCCCATGACCATCAGCCGCCAGAACGAGCTTAACCGCCTTCGCGCCGAAGTCTCACGGCTCGACCTCCAGGGCCGAGACGCCGTCCTCGCTCTCACGCTTGACGAGCTCGATGCCGCCTTCAACGGCTGCGGCCCCGAATTTCTCCCGGAAGGTGTCCGGCAGACCCTCGACAGGGTTACGGCCGTCTTCGCCCCGGCGGTCATGGTCCACGACGTCGACTTCACCCTTGCCGACGGACTCAAGGCCGCATTCGACGCGGCCAACCTCCGGCTCCTCGTAAACTGCGCGAAATGCGCCCTCGACGCCGCGCCATGGTACAGCTGGCGGCGTTACGCGCTGATCGCCGAGGCGTGGACCATCTACCGCGCATGTGAAAAATTTGGCTGGATAGCTTGGCTATCGGCCTATCGTGATAACCAACAAGACAAGGAGTAAACCATGCACAAGCTCATGCTCATCGCGGCAATAGCCGCTGCTCTCACCGGATGCCAGACGCGCATCACGGCAACCAAGAACGCCGAGGTCGCGCATCCAATCCAGCACGTCGTCAAGGTCAACGGTGAGGACCAGGTGATCGTCGATCAGTATCAGGTCACGTCCGGCGGATGGGAAGCCACGGCACGCTCTCCGCTCTACGCGACAGAGGCGCTCGAGGGTCTCGCGATCTCGGTCTCGACGAACGGGACGGTGTCGCTCGATCTCAACAAGTACGAGCGCGACCTCTCGACGAACTCCGTCGTGATGGTCGAGAAGATGTTCAAGGGCGGCGCAGATCTGGCACTTGCAATCGGTGACGCCTATGTCAAGATCGCAGGCGGCGGTGCTCAGGCCGGCACGGTGACGGAAGTCGCGAAGAAGGTCTACGGCGCGTTTACCTCCGGCGGTGGAGATCCGTCGAAGGCAACCGTCGCAACCGAAGGCGACAAGCTGATGATATCTGACGGATCCGTCTGCACGACCTGCACGCCCGACGGCAACTGCACGACCGGCAACTGCAGCGACAACCCGTAGTTCCTTCTTCCTGCCGCAAGTGCCAGACCGTTCTTCGCCGAGCTTCACCAGCTACTGTTTCACTCGGACCCAACGATGTAGACGGACCTCTTGCGGCAGGTCTTCAACCCCTGTTCAAAGCCCCGTGCAAGGCCCTTGAAAGCCTCCCGCACGGGGCTCATTCTTTTTCCCAACATTATTTGATTTCCGCCCGATCCGCCCGAGCTTTTCCCTTCTCACCGCCCAAGCGCCGCCCGCCGCAAATCGCTCAAAAACCACTTCCGTCCGCCATAATCCAGCCTAATTCCACCCTTTTCCCGTTTCCCACCCCCGCCCAGTACATTCAATGAGGCGCGGCAACGGGTACTGGGCTGGGTCCTGCCCCGGCGTGAGGTCACGCCGGGTACTATGCTGTGAGAGTTGGGCTGGCCAGCAGAGTACCCGCAGCGCCCTCGCTGCGTGGCGCGGTAACAGTGGGCTTTGCTGGGCTTGGCAGCGCCCTGGCGTGAGGTCACGCCGGGTACTATGCTGTGAGAGTGGGGCTGGTCGGCAGAGTACCCGCAGCGCCCTCGCTGCGTGGCGTGGTAACAGTGGGCTTCGCTTGTTCCTGCCCCGGCGTGAGGTCACGCCGGGTACTATGCTGGAGCGGGTTGGGCTGGTTGGTATTATCCCACCAAAGTGGGGTGCTGAAAGATGACGAATTTGGTATGCTTGGGCAGTCGTGAGTCGTAAGTAGGCGTGAGGTGTTAGCAAAGGCAGAATATGAAATACACATTGCTCACACTGTCGTTGATGGCATCTACGCAGATGGCCCTGGCCGACCATTATTGGACGGGACGGGGCGAGACGTCCGACTATACGGACGCGGGAAACTGGATTAACGAGCTGACGAACGGCAATACGGTCTTCGGCGGCGCCAAGGTTTCGGAGCTGCCGGATGAAGCCAGCCAGGTGACGTTTTCCTCCCTCTACACTTCGGCCAATCGGCTGTGGGTCGAAAACAACCTCGTGCAGAAGCCCGGCGTGATCTTCGACGTGTCCGCAGACGCGGCCGCCGATGCGGGCTGGACGACGACGCACGGGAGCGAGCCGAGCTGGACGATCGGCACCGACAACGGTGGCGAGCTGACCATCCGGGGCGGCACGTACACGTTGCCGAAGGGCATCTTCATCGCCACCGGCGCGCAGGACGGTTCCCTGACGATGGAGGGCGGCGTGCTGAACGTGGCCACGAAGTTCTGCGTTTCGACGGCTGCGCGCACCGGCACGCTGACGCTGAACGGCGGCACCATCAATTGCACGCTGACGAGCGGCGACGCGCTGGCCATCGGCAAGAACGGCACCGGCATCCTCAACATGAACGGCGGCGCAATCAACTGCGCGACCGGCTTCTATCTGGCCCAGGACAGCGGCTCGGGCACGCTCAACATGACGGGCGGAAAAATCACGGTCTCCGGCGGCAACAACGTCGTGTTTGCGCGCGGCTATAACAGCGCGGTGACCTCGACCGTCAATCTCGTCGGCGGCGAGATTGAGTCCTGGGCGACGGTTCAGGCCGGCGTGGAAAGGAACTACAGCGCCTTGGACATGAGGGTGGACAACGGGGCCAAACTGCTGATCGTCAACGGCAAGGAGCTGGTCTTCGGCACCGCCAAGACAGTCATTGCGCTGGGCGTTACCAACGGTACGGTCAGGGCCGACGGCAAGGTGTCCTTCGGCTCGAACGGCAGCTCGTCGGCGGAGGTGACGCTGGAGGAAGGCGAAATCTCCTCCGTGAACGGCCGGATCTACGTGGCGGAATACGGCACCGCCGCCATGACGGTGAACGGCGGCTCCGTGACCTGGGGCGATCAGCTGATGGTCGCCTATCAGGCGGGCAGCACGGGCACGCTGACGATCAACGGCGGCCGGGTGGCGAGCCCCGACCACCTGCTGCAGGTCGGCTTGAACGGGAACGGCACCTACGTGCAGAACGGCGGCAGCGTGGCGTGCAGCTCCTTCCGCCTCGGTACGGACAGCGCGACGAGCGTCGGCGCGGCCACGCTCAACGGCGGGAGCCTGGAGACGGAATACGTCTCGGTGGGATCCGGCACCGGCACGCTCGTCTTGAACGGCGGCTGGCTGAAGGCGACGGCGGATACGGACAACTTCATCTACGCGAGCGACAATCTGACGGTCAGTCTGGGCGCGGGCGGCGCGTCGTTTGATACGGCGGGTCATGCCGTCACGGTCCCGGCGACGCTGGCGAACGACGAAGGCCTCGACGGCAATGCACCGATCGCGAAGCGGGGCGTTGGCACGCTGACGCTCTCGGCCGACCTCGACCTCGCGCGTCAGTTCACCTTCACGATCGACGACGGCATCGGCCCGATCGCGCTGGCGGGGGCGAACAACTCGCTGGCGGAAGGCAAGCAGATCGAGGTCGCGGTCGATCCGGTCAGCGCGACGGTGAACACGCCCTATACCGTGCTGAAGGGGCTGGCCGAGGACGTGACGATCGAGGACATCGTGCTCACGTCCCTGAACGACAATTACGCCTGCACGGGGGCAGTCGCCGACGGCAGCCTCGTGGTGACGCTCACGACGACGGCGGCGACGACGGCGAGGTACGTGGACGGCGAGTGGCGCTTCTACGATGCGGACGGCCAGCTCATCGCCGACGGCAAGGCGGCGGACATCACGCGGTTCGTCTTCACCGGCGTCGAGCCGGCGGGCGAGGTCGCGGCGGCGATTGCGAGCGGCCACGCCGTCGTCCTGGAGGCGAAGACGCAGGGCGAGACGCCGGTGACGAACACGTTCGCGCTGGCCGCGAGCCTCACCTCCGGACGAGTCTCGACGGACGTGGATGCGGGTTGTGCGGTCCGGATCGTCGGGCAAGGGGAGATTACCTTCGCTCCCGAGGTCTTCTCCTTCGTCAATACGCTGATCTTTGCGAGCGAAGGCGAAAACTCCGCGCTGACGATTGCCGCGGATCTCACGAGCGAGACGGCAGGTCGGGTGGTCTTTGACGCCGGGACGATCAACTTCAACGGCGAAATCAACCAAGACCTCGAGGTCAACGGCAAGTTCGTGCGCACGGCGGCCTGGACGCCGAAGCTCTACTTCTTCGGCACCGGCGAAATCGAGCTGCTGGGAGCGAGGCTGACGATTGCCGCCGGCGACAACGGCGAAAAAGGCACCGAATGGTTCCAGGGCTTCAACGGCGCGCTGACGCTCGGCGTCGGGGGCGAACTCGAAGACCTGACGTTGCTGCATGCCGAAAGCGCTGATCAGGGTTCGTATTACTTCCTCGGCACGGGTACGCTCCTGCGCATGGCGGGCGGCACGGTGACGTGCTTCGGAATGCATAGGGGAGCGGGGTCGAACAACGAGTGCCTCATGAACGTCGAAGTCGCGGACGGCACGACGAACATCTGGTACAACTACCAGTCGCGCAGCGGCTGGGACGGGTGCAACGTCAACGTGGACGGTACGGTCACCGGGGCGGGTACGCTCGTCATGAAATGCAACGGCGGCAGCAATGCCCGCCATTACCGCTTCGCCAATTCCGATCTGACGGAATTCGGCGGTACGCTCGTCATCGAGGGCGAATCCACCTGGTTCGGCAAAGGCATCGGCGGGGCGAAGGTGATTGCCACCGCGGGCTCGGCCGTGGTCCAGAGCTCTACGGCGCCGCTTGCGGTCGCGAACGCCGAGCTGACGCTGCAGGGCGATCATGGCGCGAAGCAGGGCAGTTGGGCCTGGTCGCCGGGTGACTACGTGATCGGCGAGGGCGCTACGCTCAAGGTGGGCGAAGGCGCGGCAGTGCATGGCCTGACCTTCAACCCCGGCTCGTCGCTGCAGCTCATCGACGAGGGGGCGTTGGGCGACCGCAAGACGAACTATCTCGCGTTCACGTCGGCGACGCCGGTGACGCTCACGAAGACCACGCCTGCGCTGGTCGGGGCGCAATGCACCTGGGGCCGGTGGCAGCTGGTGCAGGAGGAGGTGACGGAGACGACCGAGCCCACCGAAGAGGGCGAGGAGGCGACGACCACGACCGTCTACAGGATCTGGGCCAAGCTCAGTCCGCGCGGCTCCGTGGTGATCCTTCGCTAAGTTTGCACGAGAAGGCGAAGAGGAAAGGCCCTGCCCCGCGGCAGGGCCTCTGGGTCTATCTTATTCAATATAGTGAATCAGCGCGCTGCCCTTTACCAACGCCCGGAGTGTCCAAAAGGGTGATAGGCGAACGGGACGTGATTTTATACAATCACGACCATGGATAATGTGCGCATGGCCTCCGTTGCTTCCGTTCTCCTCTGTCTGTCCGGCCTCGTCCTCGGGGCGGGTTCGCTCCTGGCCGAACTCCGGCCGACCGTGTGGGCGGACATCCCCGACGTCGCGCCGCTGCGCGTCGGGGACACGTACTACCTGACGTCCACGACGATGCACTTCAATCCCGGCATTCCCGTGATGGCGTCGCAGGACCTCATCGACTGGAAGACGGTCGGCTATTGCTACGACACGATCGAGGACCGGGACGAGGACCGGCTCGCGAACGGCAAGCACGACTACATGTACGGCACCTGGGCGAGTTCGATCCGCTTCAACGCGGCGGACGGCTGCTTCTACGTTTCGAGCTTCAACCAGCGCGCGCGGCATACGTATCTCTTCCGGGCGAAGGACGTGAAGGGTCCCTGGGAGCGCTTCGTCTTCACCGACCGCCTCGTCTACGACCATTCGCTCTGGATAGAGGACGGCGACCGGCCCGCCGCGGGCCGTGGCGCGGACGCGGAGCCGGGCGCCAGGGCGCCGCGCGAGGGCGCGCCGAGTGCCCGTTTCTACTTCTTCGGCAGCCATAACGGCAAGGTCTATCTGCACCGGCTCAAGGACGACCTGTCCGGGTTTGAGCCGGGCGAGCCGAAACTGGTGTGTCCCGACATCCGCAACAACCTGCCCGGCGGGTTGGCGGAGGGCAGCCAGGTCTTCAAGCGGGACGGCTGGTACTACCTGGTCAACATCTGCTGGCCGGACGGCAGGTGCCGGCTGGTGAACGTGCACCGCGCGAGGAGCATCGAGGGGCCGTTCGTCGAGGCGAAGGTGTGCTTCGAATGCGAGGGCATCGCCCAGGGCTCATTCGTCGAGAAGACCGACGGCTCGTGGGTGGCGGTGCTTTTCGGCGACCGCGGCGGCGTCGGCCGCGTGCCGTTCGTGCTGCCCGTCGAGTGGCAGGACGGCTGGCCGCTGGTGCAGCGGAACGACATCTACCGGGCGCGGGACGAGGCGAAGATTCCGTCCTGCGTCGCCTCCGACGACTTCTCCTCGGAGCGGCTGAAGCTCGAATGGCAATGGAATCACCATCCGGACCCCGCGAACTGGAAGTTGGCCGACGGTGCGCTCCGGATCACGACGTCGCGTGTCGACCGGGATCTCCTTTCCGTGCGCAACGTGCTGACGCAGCGGACGTTCGGTCCGACTTGCGAGGGCTGCGTGCAGGTCGACGGCTCGGCGCTCAGGGTCGGGGACAAGGCGGGCCTTGCCCTCTTCCAGCAGCATTGGGGCGCCATCTCGCTGCAGCGGACGGAGCGGGGGTATGACATCGTCCTCGAACTGCCGCCGCTCAAGCCGGGCGAGCGCAGCCTCCTCCGTCCGCGCCGGGACGCGCCGACGCGCGAAGTCGTGCGCCGCGGGATCGGCGCCTCGTCCGTCGTCCGCCTGAAGGCCGTCTGCGACTTCACGCCGCTCGCGGAGCGGGACTTCCGCAGGATTCCCGCCGCGCAGGATACGGGGCGCTTCTACTACTCGCTCGACGGCCGGCGCTGGGAGGCGCTTGGCGAGGCGATGGTGATGCCGTATACCATTCCGCACTTCACGGGCTATCGTTTCGCGCTCTTCGCCTGGGCGACGAAGGAGGCGGGCGGCACGGCGGTTTTCGACGACTTCGCGCTCGCTTACGCCCGGGCGGGCGTCGCCCGATAGTGCCGCCGCCGTCCCATGTGCGCACGACCCACCCTGGCCATGGCCGCGACCGTCCGCCCCGCGCGGACATCGGCCGCTTGCCGGTTGGACATTCTGTGCTATAATGCTCGCAAATGAAGCGGATTCTCCCTTTCCTCCTCCTGGCGGTCGCGCTCTCGGCCTCGGGCTACGAGGCGCCGGTCACGCCGGGGCCGGCGGCGGTGCGCGGCGTGGTCACGTATGTGCGGCCGAGCGACCGGTTTTGCTTCGTGCGCAGCGATGACGGCACGTGGTGGCGCGTCGCCAGCGAGGACCCGCTGCCGCTTCGGGTCGGCGACTGCATTGCCGCCGAAGGCCAGATCCTCAACCGGACCGTCAACCGCCGGCTCGACTTCTCCCGCATCACGGTGCTGTCCCACCAGCCGGAACGCGTCCCCGGCTACGAGGTGGTGACGATTTCCGAGCTGCTGCGGCATCCCGTCTATGGGGACGGGTCGCCGGACCGCTTCGCGCAGCTCGTGACCGTGGCCGGCAAGGTGCTGGACATCAATCGCCGCCTCACGACCGTCCAGTGCATCGTGTCCGACGGCTCGCATCAGGTCGGCGTCAATTTCGACATGGCGGACAGCGAACCGCTTCCGGAGGGGTTCGTCCGCGGGGCGGCGGTGCGCGCTTCGGGAACCTACGTCTACGTGACGGAGCCCAAGTACGGCGACTTCTCCGGCATCTCGCAGCCGCTGGTCATGCTGATGGGGGTGGAGAATCTCGACGTCGTCTCCCTGCCGCCGTTCTGGACGACCGGGCGCGTCATTGCCGTCATTGCCGTCGCCATGGCCGTCGTGGTGCTTCTGACGGTCTGGGTCTGGTTCCTGCGCCGGACGGTCGCGCGGCAGGTCACGGTCGTCGAGAACGCGCTGCGGGACCGTGCCGTGGCGGAGGGCGAACGCCGCGAGCGGCTGCGGCTTTCGCATGACCTCCACGACGACTTCCAGCAGCTGCTCTCAGGCTCGACCTTCCGGCTCACCGCGGCGATCAACTGGATGGAGAAGAACGGACTCGACCGTGCGCGCGAACATCTGGAGAAGGCGCGCAACGACCTCGTGCACACGCAGAGCCAGCTGCGGGCCGTGCTGTGGGGGCTGAAGGAGGAGTCCGAAGGCCCGGGGGCGCTGGTCGAGCTGTTCCGCTACGCCGCGGGGCGCATGGCGCACTGGCAGGGGAAGGTCGAGATCGTCAGCACCGGACACGAACCGCGCCTCGCGCGCACGCTGGCCGGCGCGCTGCTGATGATCCTGCAGGAGGCGGTCGGGAACGCCCTGCGTCACGGCCACGCCACCAAGGTGACGGTGCACGTCGACTTCGACGGGCGCTCCCTCACGCTGCGCATCGTCGATAACGGCATCGGCTTCTCGCTGACGGACCATCCGCCGGGGCTGGGCCTGGCCGGCATGGAGGAGCGGACGCGCGCGCTGGGCGGGCGTTTCAAGATCCTGAGCGAGATCGGACATGGCAGCTGTGTCATCGTGGAGGTGAAGGTATGATCAAGGTAATGGTGGTTGACGACCATCCGGTCGTGCGTGGCGGACTGGAGGCGATGTTCGAGAGCACGCGCGGCTTTCGCGTCGTCGGCATGGCGGGCGACGGCGAGGAGGCGGTGGCGATCTTCCGCAAGAAGCTGCCCGACGTCGTGGTGATGGACATCCGCATGCCGGGCATGGACGGCTTTGCGACGCTGGAGAAGATGAAGCGCTTCGTGCCGGACGTGAAGGTGCTGCTGCTTGCCGGCATGCCGCTGGAGACCGAACTGCAGCGCGCGAGGAGCATTGGCGCGAAGGGCTACCTGCCGAAGAACGTCGATCACGCACGGCTCCTCGATGCGGTGCTGGTGGCGTCCGCGAACGGTCCGTTCCAGGAGGAGCCGCTGCCCGAGGTGCCGTGCATCCTGTCCGCGCGCGAACTCGAAGTGCTGCGCTATCTGGCGCTCGGGAAGACGCGCGACGAGGTCTCGGCCATTCTCGGCATCGCGTCCGAAACCGTGAAGTCCCACGCCCACTCCATCCAGCTCAAGCTCGGCGCCCCCAATACCGCCGGCGCGGTGTCCCGCGGCTACGAGCTTGGCATCCTGCGGGCGTAGCGGCCCGGACGCGTCCGGCGCGGGGGGGCGCGGCGGCCACTCCAATTGGGGGATGACTTTGCGTATGACGCTTTGTTAGAATAGGGGCATGAGCATGAGAAATATCCTGTTGTCGCTGTCGTCCGCCGCGGTTGCGCTGGCGGCGACGGCGGTCGTTGCCGCCGAAGCGAGAGGACTTGCCAACGGCGGCGTCTGGAAGGACACGGACGGGGTCATGATCAACGCCCATGGCGGTGCGCTGATGCAGGACGGCGACACGTGGTACTGGTACGGCGAACACAAGATCGCAGGCAAGGCGGGCAACCGGGCCTGGGTCGGCGTCAGCTGCTATTCGTCGAAAAACCTCCTCGACTGGAAGAACGAGGGCCCGGCCTTCCGGGTCGCGACCGCCGAGCAGGTCGCGGCCGATCCGAAGCTCGCCGCGGTCGAGGCGGGCTGCGTCCTGGAGCGTCCGAAGGTGATCAAGGCGCAGGACGGCTCGCGCTACGTGATGTACTTCCATCTCGAGCTCAAGGGCCTGAAGTCCTACAGCGCCGCGTATACAGGCATCGCCGAGGCGAAGACGCCGACGGGTCCGTTCACGCTGGTGTGGACCGGGCGTCCCAACGCGGGGACGGCCCCCGTCAACGCGCGGGACGACGACCCCGACGAGATGCGCGTTCCGTGGGGCGACGACAAGGTCTCGCTCTGGCGCCGGTTCGTGGACGGCGGGCAGATGAGCCGCGACATGACGCTCTACGCCGACCCGAAGGACGGCACGGTCTATCACATCTTCGCGAGCGAGGCGAACTCCTGCCTCCACCTCGCCGAGCTGAAGCCGGACGGACTCGGCTATACCGGCCGCTGGTGGCGCCTGACGCCTGGCGACTGGACCGAGGCGCCGGCCGTCGTCAAGCACGGCGACTGGTACTACCTCCTCGGCTCGGGCTGCACGGGCTGGCGTCCGAACGCCGCGCATCTCTACCGCGCGAAGTCCATTCAAGGTCCCTGGGAGCGGATCGCCAATCCCTGCCGCGGCGGCAGGAACGTCGAACTCACGTGGAACGGGCAGTCCACCGGCATCTTCACCGTGAACGGCACCTCGTTTGCCATGTTCGACCAGTGGCGTCCCGACAACGCGATCGACGGCCGCTACGTGTGGCTCCCGATCGCCTTCTCCGAGCGCGGCACGATGACGATTGACTGGCGCGACACCTTCGTCCCGCAGCTCGAAGAGCCCTGGCAGGACGAATACGTGAGCGAGATCAACCGCCTCCCCGCCCGTTCGGTGATGAACTCCAACCTCCCCGGCCGGCTCATCTCCCTCGACGGCGAGTGGGACTTCACCTGGGTGAACCGGGCGCCCGGCCTGCCCGCGCATCCCGACGCCGACGTCGTCCGGCACGGCAAGATCGCCGTCCCCAGCTGCTGGCAGCTCGCCGCGAAGAATGCGGACGGGTCGAAGCTGCAGGTCGATCCGCCGCTCTATTCCTGCGAACCGTATCCGATCGAGTTCAATCCGCCGTACGTGCTGACGGAACCGAAGGACCAGCGCTACACGAGCTACGTCTACCGCAATCCGCGCGGCATCTACCGCCGGAAGGTCCAGCTGCCCGCCGACTGGGCGAACCGCCGCGTCATCCTGCGCCTTCGCGGCTATTCGAGCGCGGTCTACGTGCGCGTCAACGGCCGGACCGTCGGCTATGGCGAGGACGGCCGGCTGCCGAACGAGTTCGACCTGACCAAGTACGTCGGCGGCGCAACGCGGCAGCACGGCGGCGCGGAGTTCGAGCTGGAGCTCGAAGTCCTCAAGCACAGCGACGGCACCTATCTTGAGGATCAGGACTTCTGGCGCCTGAGCGGGCTTTTCCGCAGCGTGGAGCTGCTCTCGGAGCCGCTGGCGGGCGTCTACGACTTCACCGTGAATACGCGCGTCTCGGGCAAGAATGGCATCGTGAGTGTCCAGGCGGTGATGGCGCGGGAGACGTTCGGCGAGAGCGGAACCCTGCCTGACGACGTCACGTGGAAGGTGTTCGACCATCGCGGCGACGAGCTTTGCCGCTGCCGCGGGGGCGAGGAGTTCGTCATCCCGAACGTTCGGCTCTGGTCGGCGAAGCAGCCGTACCTCTACCGCATCCGCGTGATGTGCGCGGGCGAGGAATACGACCGCCGCTTCGGCTTCCGCACCGTCACCATCGAGGACGGCATCCTGAAGCTCAACGGCGAACGCCTCGTCATTCACGGCGTGAATCGCCACGAGATGAGCGCGACCGGCGGGTATGCGATGACCCGCGAAGAGCTGCGCAAGGACGTCGAGCTTCTCCGGAAGCTGAACGTCAACGCCGTGCGCACCTCGCACTATCCGAACGACCCCTACTGGTACGATCTCTGCGACGAGAACGGCATCATGCTCGTCGCGGAGGCCAACGTCGAATGCCATGGCAGCGGCCACCCCAACAAGAACACGACGCTCTCGCACCGCCCGAGCTGGGCGAAGTCCTTCGTCGAGCGCAACGTGAACCACGTCAGGGTGCTGCGGGATCATCCATCCGTCATCATCTGGTCCCTCGGCAACGAAAGCGGCAACGGCGACAACGCCCGCCTCGCCTACCATGCCGTGAAGGCGATGGACGCGACGCGTCCCGTGCAGTACGAGGGCGTACTCTGCCCGTACGGCAAGCAGGCGTGGGACTGCGAGGGTACGGACATCGTCTGCCCCATGTACGAGAAGCCGCAGGCGATCGACGCCTTCATGAAGAAGGGCATCGTGCGCCCGTACATCCTCTGCGAGTTCGCCCACGCGATGGGCAATTCGAACGGCAACTTCGACGAGTACATGGCGCTGATCGAGCAGTATCCGCGCTTTCAGGGCGGCTTCATCTGGGACTTCGCGGACCAGGGCCTTTTCGTCGACGGCGCGCTCAAGTACGGCGGCGACTTCGGCGACCGGCCGAATGCGGCGCACTTCAACTCGAACGGCATCGTCGATTCCTTCCGCAATTCGCACCCGGGCGCCTATGACGTCGCCTACTGGTATGGCGGGAAGCGGCCGATCGAGCTGAAGGACTTCAACCAGCCGGTCGCGGCGGAGCCGATCCAGGCGGCCGGTGGCGCGGTGACGATGCCGGAGTTCCGGCTCAACTTCTATCGTGCGCCGACGGACAACGACCGCGGCAACAAGTTCGACCGCCGGACCGACCTCTGGCGCAAGGCGACGGAGACGCAGACCCTGCCCGAGGGCGTGACGAGCGAACTCAAGGTCGAGGGGAACCGGGTCGAATGGACGCTCACGGTGCCGGCGGGGCTGCCCGACCTTCCGCGTGCGGGCCTCTCGTTCGTCGTGCCCGGCCAGCCGTCCGACCGCGTCGTCTGGGAGGGCCTGGGGCCGTACGAGAACTATCCGGACCGCAGGAGCGGCGTGACGCACGGCACCTGGCGGGGTTCGGTCGCGCAGCTCAACGACAGCCACTACATCCGCCCGCAGGAGTGCGGGCACCGCGAGGGTACGACGAAGCTCGCGGTCGGCGGACTCGTCATTGCGTCCGCCACGCCGTTCGGGTGGAACGTGCAGCCGTGGACCAGCTTTGCGCAGAGCCAGGCGCGCCATGCCGAGGAACTGCCGCCGCCGGATGGCAAGCTCACCGTCTGCCTCGATGCCGCGATGACGGGCGTTGGCGGCGACGACTCCTGGGGCGCACCCGTCCACGACGCCTATCGCCTGAGCGGTGCGCGGACGTATCGCCTCGCCTTTACGGTCTCTCGGCGGTGAGGAGTGCGGAATGAGGAGCTTGGCGAAAACGCTGGCGTGGGCGCTGACCGCAGTCGCTCCGGCCCTGTGGGCGGCCGTGCCGGAGGAAGCGGTCTACCAGTGGGCAACCGAAGTGCGGGGCGTCGTCTCCAAGGAGACGGCGGATGCGCCGCGGGCATATCTCTGGCTGCCGCCGGCGACGAAGACGGTGCGCGGCGTCGTCTTCGCGATGCACAACATGCTGGAGGAACCGGTGCTCGCGCATCCGGCCTTTCGGGCGAAACTGGCGCAGGCCGACGTCGGCATCTGCTGGGTCACGCCGATGATTCCGCAGGCGTGGGACCGGCTGACGGAAAGTGAGCTCCGGGCGATTGAGGCGCTGATGACCGCGCTGGCGACGCTGTCGGGCCATGCCGAACTGGCGACCGCGCCCCTGGCGCCGTTCGGACACTCGGCGCTCGCCACCTTCCCGTACCTCTTTGCCGCAGCGCGGCCCGAACGGACGTTCTGCGCCGTCTCCATCAAGGGCGACTGGCCGACGGCGGGGCGCCCCTGCTGGGAGCCCGCGCAGCAGGCCGCGCGCGCGCAAGTGCCGCTGCTGCTCGTGTCCGGCGAGTACGAGGACGGCTATGGCCGCCGCGAGAAGTCGCGCGACCTGATGGCGGCGGTCCCCGGCGCCACGTTCTCCATGTGGGTCGATGTCGGCGGCGGTCATTTCGACTGGTCGGACGAACTCTGCCGGGACCTCGGCATCTGGTTCGCGGCGATGGCGCAGGCGCCCCGCCACCCCAAGGGCGTGATGCGCGGCGGCTTCTGGTATCCGAGCGCCCGCCTGGCGAAGCTGGTCGAGGACTACGAGCGCCTGCCGCGCGGCAGGGGCGAGTTTACGGTGCTCGGCTACGAAGTCGGCGGCGAGGTGGTGAAGCAGAATCCGCAGGCGCACCTGCAGGTCGTCTTCAGCACCCGGGAGATGACGTTCGCCGTGCGGCCCGTCTTCGAAAAGACGGTCCCGCCGGGCCGGCCCGAGGGCTGGACGGGGCGCGCGGCCGGCGCGGAGAACCCGGCGCCCGGCGCCCCGGCCGCGCCCGTGCTGCAGAAGATCCAGGGACCGGTCGAGCATCTCGGCGGCGACCGCTGGGCCGTGCGCTACAACCGCTACGATCCGCGGGGCCGCCGGGCGCGCGAGGCGAGCCTGCAGATGGTCTATCCCGGGGACGGCGCGTTCAAACGCTCCGTCCAGCAGGGACTCGTCCGCATCCCGCCGCCGCGGACCTCGTTCCGCACCGGCGCCGAGCGCCGCGTCGCCCTCGGGGAGTTCGCCCCTGCGATTCCCGCCGGTCACGGCGCGTACGTGCGGGAGGGTCCGGCCCGAATCGCCGACGGCAGGGTCGTCCTCGCCGACGTGCCGCAGTTCGGCAAGCTGCCCCCCGTCGTGCTCGTCACCTACGATCTCGCCCGGACGCAGGATCCGGTTGTCACCACCTTTGTCCTGACGCGCGACGGCACGGGGGCGGCCACCTCCCGCTAAAGGGCGGGATGTGGTTTTGTCGCGGTTCTGCGCTGTTCGCCGCGTAGGTCCAGTCAAGGCGACGCCCGATTCGGCGTAGTCGCGTCCGTCGCCGGCCCCTCCGCGATTCCGCCTCGGCGCCGTCATGCACCAGTACCCGGCGTGCCTCACGCCGGGGCAGGCCCCAGCCCAGTACCCGGCGTGACCTCACGCCGTGGCAGAACCAAGCCCAGTACCCGGCGTGACCTCACGCCGTGGCGCTTCCCAGCGCCCCCGGTGGTTGCGAAATGAGAATTATCTGCGGAAATTCTTGAAGGTGCGGGGTCGTTGCTGGGCGAGCGCCCCGCATGCACCGAAGAGCGAAGCTCGGAGGGGACATTCGGCGAAGCTGAACCCGAAGGGCGCGCAAGCGTGTGCGCGAGGGCGCTATCCAAGGCGAGAAAACGGGGCGGGAGGGTTCGACGGTTATGCAAACCCACACCCCACTAAAGGGGGATATATGCTCCGCTGGCGGCTTTGCTATAATCAAATTGAGTCCAAATTAAATCAGTCCAAAAGGAAGGGTAGTCGTCATGTTAAGGTTGCTTTGCGGTGTCGGCGGGGGCTTGGTCGCAGTTGCGTGTTTGGCGGCGGATAGTTGGGAGCAGGCCGATTGGTCCGGTGCGGAACTCGAGTTCAAGTCCGATACGACGATTACGGGCGGCAAGGCGTCCGGCACGGGAATCATCACCATCGACGGCTGCAAGGTGTCCGACAACACGAAGTTCGGCGAGGACTTCACGGGTACGCTCGTGCTGACGAACGGAGGCCGTCTCGCCTGGACCGGCGGCGGCAATCCGGTGGCGAATCCCTTTACCGCCGCGGCGAAGATCGTGCTCGGCGACGGCGAACTTTACGAGAGGTCGGACGCCGTCAACATGACGGTGACGAACGACATTGAGATCGTGGAGAACGCGGCGGTAACCAATCTCATCTACTCGTATAAGGCGAATATGGACCTCAAGGGGCGGCTCACCGGCGCCGGCACGGTGCTGCTTCAAACGTGGGATCGAGGCATACGCCTTTACGGCGACAACAGCGGCTTTTCGGGCACGGCGATCTTCGACCCGCAGGGTGGGGGGTGGAATGCCCACGGTCTGCATAAGGCCTGCGCCGGCAGTGCGAACGCGACGTTCACCCTCCTCGGCGCCAAGAACTACTCGGTGGACGGCTGGACGTTCGCGCTCCAGCTCTTGGAGGGCACCGAGTCCGACCCGATGCACCTCGGCGCCTTCAACGTGCTGGATCCCCAGGCGCTGGTCATGACGGTGGACAACAATTCGTGGAAGGGGAATGTCGGGCGCTCCTATCTCATCATCGGCGAGAAGAACGAAGACTGCGTGATCGAAGGCGGCTTCAACCGTGCGCCCGTGACGATCACCAAGGCAGGTACGGCGGCGCTGACGCTCGGCACGAACTTCTCCTGCGTCGCCGAGTCGAAGCTGATCGTCGAGTCCGGTACGCTGGTCGTGAACGGGGCTTGTCCCGACCTGAAGATCGAGGTCGGCAGCGGGGCGGTGCTGACGGGTTCGGGGCAGGCCTACGTGACCAAGCTGGCGCCGGGCTGCACGGTGACGGGCGAGGTCGATGTCGTCTTCGCCGGTGGGCAGGAGAAGCTGACTTACGACATGGATGCGATTCCGTTCGTGGATCATGTCGGCAGCGTGATCATCACCAACGGCACCACGGTCATCTGGGACGGATCGAGCTTCAAGGAGAATAAGTCGACTTCGGTGTTCGGTTCCTCGCCGAAGCTCGTGTTGGCGGGCGGCTGTCTGCGCGGCTTCTGGAAATCGAACAACCAGGCGCTGCACGGCGAGATCCGCGTGCTTGACAATACGGTTAACGCCGTCACCAACAATGCGGCGAATTCGATGAGCGGCGTCAATCTCGAGGTTCGGGCCGTGCACCATGGCAACGGTCGCCTGGAATACTATCAGAAAGACCGTTGGATCAAGTTTTTCGCCGACAACGCCGCGTTTGCCGGCGAGGTGATCGTGAGTGGTGCGTCGAGCGCGGCGGACGAGGTGTCTGACGACTGGAATGCCACCTGGTTCCCGGACGCCGGCACCGGCTTTGCCCGGGGATCGTTCACCCACGACCGTGCCGCGTGGCTCAAGCTTGATCACGCGTCGAATACGACGAATGCGTTTGGTGCGCTGAACGTGACGGCGAACACCCGGCAGATCTTCGTGAAAAACGCGAACACGACGCTGGAGATCGGCGCGAACAACGGCGACAGCGTGATCGAACCGGCATTCACGGGGCAGCCCTTCGTTCTGCGCAAGGTGGGTTCGGGCTTGCTCACCTTCGGTGCGGTCGTCGAAGGCACCTCGGTCATCGTCTCGGCGGACGCGGTGGAGGTGGCGAAGCTGGATCCGGCGCAGGAGGACTATCCGCTGGTCACGGTGCCCAATTCGGTGCCGTCCTCGATTGATCCGGCCGCGAACCGGATTGCGGTGACGGAAGGCGCGAGTAAGGGTGAGTGGGTGGTGCAGGCGTTGGCGGGCGAAGCCGGCGTCGCCTATCGCCTCCACTGGCAGCCGCGCGGTTTGCGCATCATCATCCGCTGACGCGCCCCGGCGTGAGGCACGCCGGGTACTTCGCTTGGTCCCGCCCCGGCGTGAGGTCACGCCGGGTACTGGGCTGGGAGCGGGTTGCGTTGGCCAGCAGAGTACCCGCAGCGCCCTCGCTGCGGGGCGTGGTAACAGCCATCGGGTAGTGGGGCTTGGTCCCGCCCCGGCGTGAGGTCACGCCGGGTACTGGGCTGGGAGCGGGTTGCGTTGGCCAGCAGAGTACCCGCAGCGCCCTCGCTGCGGGGCGTGGTAACAGCCGTCGGGTAGTGGGGCTTGGTCCCGCCCCGGCGTGAGGCACGCCGGGTACTGGGCTGGGAGCGGGTTGCGTTGGCCAGTAGAGTACCCGCAGTGAGGGCGGGGCGGGGTTGCGGGCTAACGCTTTGGGGGGATGATGCTTCAATGCCGCGTGTGCTACAATTGCCGCATGAAGACGAACATTATCTTGTTGCTGGCACTGTCGCTGGTCGGATTTCCTCTGACCGGGGCGGTGATTGACCGCGTCGACTTCGGCGGCGCGGAGGGCGTGCGGATTGCGAAGTCCGCTTCGGGGTTCTGGCGGTCGGGTCCGGTGGAGGCGACGCTGAAGGTAGACCCGGCCCGGACGAACTACCTCACCGTGCGGTTAGACGGCAGCGACGTCAGTCACGGACACCTGCTCATGCTGGTGGACGGCAAGGCGATGGGGCAGATGCATCTCGGCGAATACGACCTGCTCGACTACGAGAGCTGCTGGCCGCGTGACAGCGATCCCGCGAAGGCCGATCCGGAGCATATGGGCGTCCGCACCTTCCGCACCTTCCTCCTGCCGGCGCAGGCCGTGAAGGGCAAGACGGAAATCAAGGTCGCGATCTATGCCACGGGCCACGTCTGGGGCTACGGCCAGAACTTCAAGCAGTTCCAGAAGGTGAGCGCAATGGACTCGCGCCGCATCTACGGCATCCTCTGCCATGACGAGCCGTTTCCGAACCTTTCGCGCGCGGACGTCGTCGTGACGCCGTGCGACCCGGCGGCGGACTGCTTCCACAAGGAAGTCCCCGCCGTCGATTTCGAGCGCATCCGCCGCGAAGTCAACGCGGCGCTCAAGGACCGCCTGAATGTCGAGAAGCTCGCGCGGCGTCCCGACGACGCGGGCTTCCTCGCGGAGGGCTACTGGACGGAGGGAACGTCCGTCTACCGGAGCGACGAGGTCGTGGCGGCGATTGTCGCGGTGATGGACGAGTTCGCGCGCAAGTTTGCCGCGGACAGCGCGTCGGTGATCGAGGACGACAGCTGGCATGGGCTGGGCCCGATTGCGGACGGCATCTGGCGCCTGGGCGAGGAGCCGCTCAGGGCCGTCCTCGATGGCGAGATCGCGGGGCTGGGCCCGCGCCGCGTGAAGTGGGCGGACGCGCTGGAGGCGTCCTGCCGGCAGTTGATGACCCACCGGCGCTTTTTCGCGAATCAGGGGCAGATCGTCGATACGAACGCCCATCGCGTGAACCGTGCGCTGAAGCTCTGCGATCCGACGCGGGGGCCCGCGCTGGCCGTGACCGTCGAGCAGCTGCGGGAGGCGATGGGGCTCAAGCCCTGTCCGAACGGCTATGTCGCGCTTACGCAGAAGGGGCTGTCCAAGGAGGACGGGTATGTCGGCAGCTACGGCGAATCGACCATCTGGGCGGCGTGCGCCGCGTATGACGTGACGGTTGACCGCGCGACGGGCCTTGGCGATCCGGAGCTGCGGAAGCTGGTCGGGAAAGCCGTCCTCGCGCGCAGTCACTTCCGCTTCCCCGGGGTGCGGCGCGACGGATCGCGGGTGATGCGCCTCGAAAACGTGATCAGCTGGCGCAACGACCATTTCCCGGGGATGCCCGACTACCTGAGCAACGGGTCGAGCCTGCTGCGTCCCTTCGCGCTCACGCATTCGAAGACGATGCTGGGCATTCTGAAGGACGCCTGGGACGACGGCTGGTTCCAGCGCTTTGCGATGGGGCAGGGCGAGAAGCAGATGTCGCTGCTGGACAAGCTCTTCTTCCTGAAGGACTATCCCGTCTTCGCGCAGGCGCTGAAGCGCATCGAGGAAGGCAAGCTCGTCGTGCCGCACCTGCCGATGCGGGGGGATGATTTCGTCTGGTGCGACAGCGAGAACGCCGTCGTCGCGGCGAAGTGCGGCGAGGAGGTCCTGTACGTGAACGCCTACTACCGGGCGCGCGGGGCGATCAACAATCTCGCGCGCATCCACTTCGTGCGGCCGGACAGCGAATTTGCGGCCACCGTCTGGTGCGACGAGGAGTTTCAGCCGGACGGCGACCGGACGGAATACGTCCACGACTACTTCCAGTACGGCTGGCAGGGGAAGCTCTACGACGGCTATCGCCAGCCGGATCCGGACGGGACCGACGCCTATTCGACGGCGCTCGGCATCGCCTGGCCGCCGCAGAACGTCCGCGGCGGCATGACGGAGCCGGTCGCCCGGCGCGGCGGCCGCGCCGACTTCTACCACGTGAACTGGGGGCCTTACGAGGTCTGCATCAACGACGATCCCGCCGCCAAGCCGCGCGACTATACGCTTCCCAAGGGCAGCGGGGTCTATCTCGACGTGGCGACGAAGGAGCGGGTGCGGCCGGGCACGACGGTCATGATTCCCGCCCATGACGCGCGGGTCTTCAGAAAGGTGGCGAAATGAAGCGCATCCTGTGTCTGTTGTCGGCGGTCTGCGGACTCGTGGCGCAGGCGGAGCAGCCGGCGTTCGCCTACGAGGGCGTCTACCAGTGGAGCGTGGCGTCGACGCCGCCGGACCGGGACCGGAGCGCGGGCCGCGCCTATCTCTGGATTCCCGAGCAGTGTTCGCGGCTGCGCGGCGTGGTGGTCGGCCAGCAGAATATGCTGGAGGAGCCGATCTTCGCCGTGCCGGCGTTCCGGGCCGAACTGGCAAAGGCGGACCTGGCCATCGTCTTCATCGCGCCGATCCAGTGCGGCATCTGGCATTTCACGGCGGACGAGTCGGCCTGGCTCCGGGACATTCTCGACCGGCTCGCGGAGGAATCGGGCTACGCCGAACTCCGGACGGCGCCCGTCGCGTTCATCGGCCATTCGGCGATGGCGATGTGGCCGTACTTCGGCGCCTCGACGTGGGGCGAACGGGCGATCTGCGGCATTTCGCTCAAGGGCGCCTGGGCGGACACCGCCAAGGACTGGGGCAGCGAGTCCGTCGGAAAGGGCCTGGCCGGCGTGCCGTTCCTGCTCCTCGACGGCGAATACGAGGATGCGCACGGCCGCGGCGCGCGCAGCCGGGCGTTCTGCGAGCGGTATCCCGAGGTTCCGTTCTCGTTCTGTGCGGAAGACGGCGCGGGGCATTTCGACTGGTCGGACGAGCTGGCCGCGTATCTCGGGCTTTACCTCCGCAAGGCGGCGCAGTTGCGTTTCCCGGTCGCAGGCGGGCCGGCGCATCCCGTGCGCAAGCGGACGCAGGACGGGCGGGAGTGCGGCGTGCGGCTGCCGCTCTGGAAACGCTACGAACTGAATACGACCGAACCCGGCTACTGGTTCTTCGACGCCGAGATGGCCGCGGCCACCGAGCGGATGCAGGAACGCTTCCGCCAGCAGACGCAGACGCCGCTGGTCGGCTACCGGCAGCGCGGCGAACTCGTCCCGCAGCGGAAGACGCACCTGCAGATTCACCTGAAGTTCGACCCGACTGACGGCGCGGACGGGGTGCGCTTCACGTTCGAGCCCGCCTTCGCCGAGCAGGTCGAGGAAGGGCGGCTGGCGGACTGGACTGGGCTGCCGGCGGGTGCGCGGGCGCCGCATCCGCCGGACGAACGGTCGCTCTACGTGCAGAAGATCTGCGGTCCCGCCATCCGCGTCGGCAAGAACGAGTATGAAATCCGCCTCGACCGCGGCAGCATCGGCCGCGACAAGCGTGACATCGACTTCCAGGCGATCTTCCCGGGCGATGCGACCTATCAGCGGGCCGTGCAGCAGGCGGTGATGTCGTTGCCGAAGCCGAAGGGCAAGGGCAACGGCAAGACGTATCACTTCGTCCGCGAAGGCGCGGCCACGATTGACGACGCCGGGCGATTGACCTGGCTGCCGCTCCCGCCGCGCACTCGGCAACCGCACCTGGTCACCGTCTGCGACTACACCTGGAGCGAACGGCCGCCGACATGGCGCACGGTCGAATGGGGCGCTCAGCCGTGAGCGGCATTCCGGACCTCCCTCTTTAGGGGGATGCGGCTGGGAGAGTTTCCTGCTACACTCATGGCATAACGCTGAAAGGGAGGTGCTGGTATGGGTAAGTTGAAGTTGCTGTTCCTGTTCGCCACGGCCGTGACGGCTGCCGTTGCGGCTGCCGGAACGCGGACCCCGGACGAGAACGGGCTGGTGCCGTTTATGTGGTGGGATTGCGCCGGGAACTTCTTCGGGGAACATTCGCTCGGGGCGAACGACTCGAACGACTATATCAATGGGAACGTCAAGAACAACTGGACGGCTCTGGCGCGTTCGCGCAAAGGGGCGCAGGGGGCGGTGCGGGTCGATAAGCTGTCCCAGAGTGCGCTGGGCGCGCCGTGGTTCCGCGTGGGCGATTCGATCAAGGTCGGCAGGAGCTGGGCGGTCTCCTTTACCGCGCGTTCGAGCTATCATGAGACGACGGGGTACAAGACGGCGCTGCTCGGGCTGGGCCACAAGAACAACCCCACCAACTTCGTGCTGGGCGTGAAGCACGACGGAACGCCGACCCTCTACATGATGCCCTACGGCAATACGCCGGAGGAGATCGCAGCGGCGACGGGAGTCGACGTGCGGGCGCGTTTCCACCACTACCTCATCACCTATGTCTATGCTTCCAGCGAGACGGGCGGCACGCTGGCGCTCTATGTGGATGGCGTCAAGGCGGGCGAACAGGCGGGCTACTTCAGCCACGGCGGCAACACCGAGTGCAACTTCGGCCGTGCGAACTCCAACTCCTCGCAGTTCTACAATGCCTATGACTGCCAGTCGACGGGGCGCGGGCTGGAGGTGGCGGATTTCCGCGTCTACTCGGGCGTGGTCCTGACGGAGGAGCAGATTGCGCAGATGGCCGCCGCCAACGCCCCCTGGCCGACGGTCGGGATTGCGGCGCAGCCGCAGGTCTATCTGAATCTGAACGGCGCCTACAACGACGGCACCTACAAGGGCACGTGTGGCATCCAAAACTGGTACGTGCTCCCGGAGAGCTGGGTGGCGACGGACGAGGGCGAGCGGCAGGCCTTCTGCTTCATGGGCGAGCACGCGGGTTTCCGCGCGGGCACCGGGGCCCTCTCCGATTCCGCCAGGAGCTGGACCGTCCTGGTGCGCGGCTGTTTCGGCAAGGAGGAGAACAACGTGGCGCTCTTCGGCCTCGGCCATGAGAACAACTCCAACAGCGTAGTCGTGGCGTCGGCCGGCGCGGGCCAGCTCAAGCTCAGCCGGACGGGCGACACGACGCCGTCGAAGAACAGTCACGAGGATCTGGCGTCCGGCACGGCGGCGAAGCTGACGACGCAGCTGCACACCTTCGCCCTCGTCAACAACCATCCGAACGCCACCCTGTCGCTTTATGTGGACGGGGAGTTGGTCTGCTCCTCAACCGACTATCCCTATGCCGTTGCGGGCAACGAGTTCTGTCTCGGCCGGGGCAACTCGACCGGAAACGGCGGCTTCACGACGGCGTTCGGCACGGTGATCGACGATTTCCGCATCTACGGCAGCGTGCTGACGGCGGAGGAAATCGGCGGCTATGCCGAGGAATATGCCGTTTGCCCGGTCGACCCGACCATCGCTCTGCAACTGCCGACGCTGGCGCACAAGTTCGTCGGCTCGGTCGCGCAAGGCGACTTCTGGGGTTCGCGGACGTCGCAACTCAACACGTACAACGGCTTTGATGGCCCGGAGACGAATTTCCTCTGGAGCGCCGACCGTTCCGATGCGGCCGTGATGCTGCAGGAGAATTCCGTCTGCCATGTCAAGGGCAGCTTTGGCCAGTCGTTCTACGACAGCAAGGACGAGTGGACGCTGAGCATGACGGTCCGCAGCGTCGACACGACGAATGCCGCGCTGGTAATCGTCGGGTATGCGAACGACACGACGACCAACGTCTGGGGCCTCGTTTCGGCGGGCAAGGACAAGCTGGAATATCGCCAGTGGAAGTTCGGCAACAGCAGTACGGTTATCGCGCGCTGTGCGTTTGCGGTGCCGCGCGCATCGCGGATTTTCCACACCATCACCCTGGTGCATCCGCTCGATTCGACGGGAACGGACGAGTCGCTCAGCATCTACGTCGACGGCGAATGCGTGGCGAAGGGGAACTACTATCTGGACCGCGGCAGCCCCTGCAATGACATCACCTTCGGCGGCATGGACGGCAAGCTGATGCCCTGGAAGACCGACCAGACGGCGCTGGACGGCGTGGTGCGCGGCATCGGGGTCGCGCTGGACGAATTCCGCATCTACGACATGGCCCTTTCGGCGGAACAGGTCGAAAAGCTGGTGACGGTGGTGGCGAAGCCCTGGACCGCCTGCCGCGTCGTCGCGGCGGGGGAGACGCTGGATGCAACGGGCGAAGGCGGCCTCGCGTTCACGGATACCGTCATTGATTTCGCCGCCGGGAGCGCGCTGGCGGTCCAGGTGTCGGAAACTGCGGTCAACGGGCTGGCCCTTGCGAGCAACTACGACCAGCCCCTCCTGATCCTGCCGACGGACGGCAAGGTGACGCTCCTGTTCACGCATCTCGGCGCCCTCGCCACGCTGCCGCAGAACTTCACGGTCATCGCGGGGGCGAAGCTGACGGCGGCGGACCGCTACCGGTTCAAGGCGACGATCGACAGCACCTCGTACCGGGTGAAGCTGTCGGTGGCCGAGAACGGAGATCTCGTCGCCGCACTGGTCGGCCGGGGCGGTTGCATCGCCGTCCGCTGATGTCGCGGCGGGCGGCTCTCCTCGGGCGCGGCTCGCCAGGCCGAGGCGCGCGCGCGGCCCTTGCCGGGCTGCTGTTCCCCGCGCTGGCGTTCGCCGCCGCTGCCGAGCAGCCGGTGCGGGAGCTGACGTCGTATCAGGGCGTGGTCACCCTGCATCGTTCGGGCGACCGCTATTTCTTCGTCCATGCGGACGATGGGCGCAACTGGCGGTGCGAGACGGTCTTCGCGCAGCCCGGGCCGCAGTCCGGCGACCTGGTTGCGGTGCGCGATGCGGCGCTGGAAAAGGCCAGGAGCCGCTACACGACGCGCTCCTTCGGCGGCGAACTCACGGTGCTCGGCCATGACGCGAGCCGGATGCCCGCGCCCGTGTTCATGTCCCTGGCCGAGCTGCACCGGCTCGGGCCGCAGCAGCTGCCGGAGCCTGACTATTATGCGCAGCTCGTCGAAACCGAAGGCCTGGTCTACGACATTATCCGGCGCGAGTTTCTGACCTCGGTGTTCATCAAGGACGGCGAAGAGCGCGCCGCCGTCAGCGTCAGCATCTCGCTGGCGGAACCCATGCCGCCGGACATCCGGATCGGCGCCCGGGTGAAGGCCTGCGGCGCGGCGGTGTATTCGCCGGTCCGCGCCGACGCGGGGCGGATCGTCGGCATCCAGGCCGTGTCCGTGCTGATGGACGGTTTTGACGGCCTCGTCGTGCTGCGCCGGGCGCCGTGGTGGACGCTGCGCCGGGCGATGGTCCTCGCCGGGCTGCTGCTGGCCGTCATCTTCGGCAGCTGGGTCTGGGTGTTCCTGCTGCGCCGTGCGGTCGTGCGCCAGTCCGAGCGGCTTGCGGTCTCCATTCGCGCACAGCACAACGAACGGCTGGAGGCCGACGCCGCGCGCCGCGAGCGCCTCCGGCTGGCGGCCGATCTGCACGACGGCTTCCAGCAGCTGCTCGCGGGCGCGATGTTTCGCATCGATGCGGCCTTCGGCGCCTTGCCCGACAGCATTCCGGCGGCGATGCAGCAGCTTGCGGAGGCGCGCGAGGCGCTCGCGCATACGCAGTCCGGCCTGAGGACGGCGCTCTGGTCGATGACGGAGGAGTCCGAGGGGCCGGGTTCGCTGGCCGCGCTCTTTCGCCACGCCGCGAACCGGCTCAGCCATTGGCGCGGCCGCGTGTTCATTGTCGCCGAGGGGGACGAGATTCCGTTTGCGCGGCGGGCGCGGGGCAGTCTCCTGATGGTCCTGCAGGAAGCCGTCGGCAATGCGCTCCGCCACGGGCGCGCCAGTCGCGTGGACGTGACGCTGGCCTACCGGCCGGACCGTCTGGTCATGACGATCGCCGACAACGGCTGCGGGTTCGACGTCGCGCGCTGTACGCCGGGCATCGGCCTCGACAGCCTGCGGCGGCGGTTGCAGGAAATGGGCGGCAGCCTTTCGGTGCGCAGCGAAATCGGACGGGGTTCGGTGGTGTGCGCCGAGGTACCCTATCCGGCGAAGGAGGGATGAGACAGGATGGCAAGAATCAGGGTGCTGATCGTCGATGACCACCCCATCGTGCGCGACGGGCTTAAGGCGATGCTGTCGTTCCGCCCCGGCTTCACGGTCGCGGGGACGGCGGAGAACGGCGAAGCGGCCATCGCCTTCGTGCGGCAGAACGGCGCGCCGGACGTGGTGCTGATGGACGTCCGCATGCCCGGCATGGACGGCTTCGAGACTCTGGAGAAGATGCAGCGCTTCTACCCGAACATCCGGGCCCTGCTCCTGGCCGGATTGCCGCTTCATGCCGAAGAGGAACGGGCGCGGGCGGCGCGCGCGGGCGGATACCTGGCGAAAAGCGCCGCGCAGACGGTCATCTGCGATGCCCTGCGGCGAATCGCGTCGGACCCGACGGCCTTTCTGACGGAAGAATGGCAGCCCGCCTTCGAGTCGCCGATCACGGCGCGCGAGCTGGAGGTGCTGCAGGCCCTGGCCGACGGCTGTTCGCGCGAGGACGCCGCGGACAAGCTCGGCATCTCCCATGAAACGGTCAAGGCCCATGCGCGGAGCATCCTCGTCAAGATGGACGCGCGCAATATGTCCAACGCCATCGCCAAGGGCTTTCAGCTCGGTCTGCTTCACGGCTGAGCGCGATCGCCCGGGCGAGGAAGCCAAACCCATCGGATCAGAAGTCATGCCTCGAATCGCCATTAGTGCCGTTGTCCTGCTGCTCCCGTCCGTCCTGTGCGCCGGCGTCGAAACCGAACGCATCTACCTTTCCGGCCGCGGATGCGACGACGCCGTCGCGTGGGGGTTCTCGATCGACCGGGGCCGGCGGGCCGGCGAGGCGACGACGATTCCCGTGCCGAGCTGCTGGGAGGCGCAGGGTTTCGGCGTCGCGCAGTACGGCTTCAACCTCCGCTGCCCCGAGGCCAAGTACAGGCACGGCAATGACCCCGTGAGCGCGGAGACCGGCATCTACCGCCATGCCTTCGATTTCCGGAAGACGGACGGCACCTGCGTCGAACTCGTCTTCGAGGCCGTCTTCACGGACTGCGAGGTCCGGCTGAACGGCACGCTCGTCGGCACGCACCAGGGCGGGTTCCAGACCTTCCGCTTCGACGTGACGGACGCGATTCGCGATGGCCGCAACGAGCTCGTGGTCACGGTCCGGAAGGAGAGCGCGAACGAGTCCGTCAATTTTGCCGAACGCCGCGGCGACTACTGGGTCTTCGGCGGCATCTGGCGGCCCGTCTATCTCGAAGTCCTGCCCCGGACGCACATCGATCGCCTGACGATCGTCGCCGGCGCGGACGGCGTGCTGGACGCGCGGCTCTACGCGAACGACGGCACCGTGCAGACCATCGTCGAACGCTACGACCGCCCGAAACTCTGGACGGCCGAGACGCCGCATCTCTACACGCGGACGTTCGCCCTGACCAACGCGGCCGGCGAGGTCGTGCATCAGGTCACGAAGCGCTTCGGCTTCCGCACGGTCGAGCCGCGCGGTCGGGACGGGCTTTGGATCAACGGGCGCCGCGTCTTCGTCAAGGGCGTGAACCGGCACTCCTTCCGGCCCGAGACGGGGCGCACGCTGAGCCGGGCGAAGAATCTCGAGGACGTGCGGCTCATCCGGTCCATGAACATGAACGCCGTCCGTCTCGCGCACTACCAGGCGGACCCCGAGTTCCTCGACCTCTGCGACGAATACGGACTCTACGTCGAGAACGAGCTGACGGGCTGGCAGGCGACCTACGACGACGCCATCGGCCGCAAGCTGGTCGCGGAAATGGTGACGCGCGACCAGACGCACCCGAGCGTCATCTGGTGGTCGAACGGGAACGAGGGCGGATTCAATCCGGCGCTCGACGGGGAGTTCGCGAAGTGGGACCCGTCGGGACGCAGCGTGCTGCATCCCTGGGCGGAGTTCGGCGGCTATCAGACCAAGCACTACCGCAACTACGGGGAGACGCTGACCTATCTCGACCGGGACGGCGTCTTCCTGCCCACGGAGTTCCAGCACGGGCTTTATGACGGCGGGCATGCGGCGGGGCTG
>JBJEWA010000075.1:0-11779 GCA_051884805.1 Kiritimatiellia bacterium
CAACACGACGGTTTCAAGGGAAAATGCCAAATTCTCCCATTCTGTATGCAAACAACCTGTCTGGCGTGCGCATATTTTGTCATAGGCAGTTCGAGGCCAAAAGAGAACTTTACGCCGCCAGAGTGTGCAAATGCACACATTGCAAAGAAGGCATGGCCGGAAGACCATGCCTTGAGGTGTTTTGATGGTAGAAAATGGTTATGCCAGACCAATCTCCCGCTCCTGTTCGCTCCACAGGTCGCTCTTGATGGTGAAGAGCCTCTCCGTCGAGAAATCGTCGGGCAGCGTCTTGGCTATGATCGCCCGAAGTATCTTCGGCGAGAGGTTGGCGAGGCGCAGAACCCGGACCACATAGGGTCGATCCATCTTCAGACCTTCGGCAAGCTCCTTCACATCTACAAAAGCCCCTGTCTCGAGGAGTCGCGTCCACTCTTTGGCGCGGGCGAAGAGCCGTATGAGCGTCCCGGATTCGTCAAGGTCGATGTCGTTCACCTCTCCTTGACCGGCGACAACAAGTCGGCGGCGGCCGCAGACCGTCTGGAATCGGATTGGAATCGATACGAGGACATTTCCGTCCTCAGTTTCCATGATGTTCATGCTTGAATTCCTCCATTTGCACACCTTGTCCAGCCATCCTGACACTTTGTGTGCGCCATTGGCGATTGCGGACGAGGACGGATTGTCGATGAAGAACGTCTTGCGGGCATTCATGCAGTACTGTTGTGTTCGCTGTGTTCCGCTTTCGATGATCGGCGAGAAGGAGAGAATCAGCGTCGCGTCGGAATGTTCGACGTTCCAGCATGTACGGAAACGGTAGTCATCCGACTCCGACTCGGTCATGGCGGTGAACTTCAGCAGCACGATGCCGCCTTCCGCCTTGCGCCCGTTGGGGATCAAGCCGCCATAGGGAAAGTCCAACTTTAGGGCCGCTTCAAGTGCGCCCCTATCAACGCCAGTCTGTCCGCCGGAGACTATTTTCGCTATCGTCATTGCTTGTTTTCCCAAAGACACATATATTATATACCATACCGAAACGGCCTGTTTGAAAGCGGTTGCACCAATGTCTAGAAAAGCTTTGTCAGAAAAATCGAGAGAACAATCCTAACTCTGTGTAAGCGCGAGAATTGACTTGGTAAGCGCGAGAATTGGCTTGCGCGAAAATCGAAAGGAACCATACCATGAACAAGATCAAACTCATCGCCGCTTTTGCGGCTGTCGCAATCGCCGGAGTTGCTATGGCGGCGCCAGGCGGACATATGAACGGTGGAACCATCGATCATCATCACGGCCATCATCACGCGTGGCATTTCGTGCCGCCGCCTCCGCCGCCATCTCCACCCCCGCCTCTACCGCCCCCTCCGTCCCCGCCTCCGCCGCATCATCACGGGCATCGTTGGTAGTTGAGCGAGAGGTAGGTTGAAGTTGTCGCTTGACTCTTAATCGGGCAAGCGACAATTTTTCACTCGCGCCCTGTGGCTAAATGAGCAATATGATATAATGTTCGCCGTCAACCAAAACAGGGAACGGCTCGAAGGGCAGAATGATGATTGCGCAGACGCCAGACGACAAGGTGAAGATCGAAGAGTACCGCAAGACGCTCGGCAAGTACCCGAAGCCGAGCGTGACGGCGGACATTGTCGCCGTGCGGCCGGCCTACAGTGAGCTTGGCGAGGGCCAGTGGCGGGAGAATCCGCAGTTTTCACTGGAAGTGCTGTTCATCAAGCGCGGACAATGGCCGTTCGAGGGGAGCTGGGCGCTGCCGGGCGGCTTCATCCGTCCGACGGAAACCGTGGACGAAGGGGCGAAGCGCGAACTGCGGGAGGAGACCGCCCTGGAAGCCGTCCGCCTCATTCCGGTCGGGGTGTTTTCCAAGCCGGATCGGGACATGAGGGCGTGGATCATCTCCAACGCCTTTGTGTCCGTCCATAAGCGCGGACAGGGCTGCCACGTCAAGGGCGGCGACGATGCGCGCGAGGCCAGGTGGCTCACTGTCAAGTCGCCCACCATCGGTTATGGCCGGTTCTACCTTCCGTTCTACGATGCCGGGAAACTGGCGTTCAGCCTGACCGGCACCTACCGCGAGGAAGACCTGGGCGGCGGCACGGTCATGTCGGTGGACGACAACCCGCTGGCGTTTGATCATGCGCAGATCATCGTGCAGGCGTTTCTGCGGATGCTTTCGTTCGACATCAAGAGGCTGGTGTTCTTCTTCCTGCCGGAGAAGTTCACGCTCTCCAACTACATCGACGTCTATCAGTATCTCACGCGCCATTCGGTCAGCGCCGCCAACATTCCGAGCTTCCGGCGGCAGCTGACCGCGACCAAGGATCCGCTGCTCGAAGTGTGCGAGGGCGAATGGGAAGACCTCGGCGGACGCGCCCACGCCCCAGCAAAACTGTATCGCAGGAAAACCGCATCGTAAATCAGAAGCCGAACGGCAGGAATAAATTTGTAACCTAAATTCATGTAGCCAAAAAGGAAAGATGAAAGGAAAGAAAATGCACGACAATCAACAACCTTGCGATGTTGTCGAATCGATGAAGCGGCTGGCGACGGAGAGGCACAACCGCGACACGCCGAGCCGTAAGTACACTCACGCACCCTACATCACCCACCCGGCTAAGGTCGTCGAAATGCTGGAGTCATGGGGATATTCTGCTGACGAGACGATGGATGCCATAATCCTCGCAACCGCATGGGGACACGACCTCCTTGAAGACACAAAGACAACTGAAGAGGAGATCAGGATTGCTGGCGGTATGTTCGGCTCTCGCCTCGTGAATTGTATCAGGGAGCTTACCTTTGATCCTGGGGATGTGGGCGAAGAGGAACGCAATCGGCAGAAGAACGTCTATCTTCAGACGCTCTCGAAAACAAGCTGGGAGATCGTGGTTGTGAAGATGGCCGACCGACTGTGCAACACGCTCGATTTCTGCGCGTCCGGCGATCCGTGGGCTGTCGAGTACCTGAAGCTGGGCGCTCCGCTATTTGACCGCATTGACGAATGCAAGGGAGCGGAAAGGATCAAGGCAACCTTGGAAGCGGTGCGGCGCAAGGCGGCGGCGTTGCGAGATCCTTGTTTCCCGGACAAGCTTACGGCTGATATGCTGGCTGACTTCAAGACGACGCCGCGCGGCTGCACGCATCCGAGGGTCGGCGAGATCGGCGGACATCGCTTCATTGCGAAGTGCGGAAGCTGGTCGGCGTATTCGAGCGACGAACACGTCCACAACGAGTTCGTGGCCGACAATTTCCTACGCGCGGCCGGTCTCAACGTTCCGTTCTCCCGCGAGTACCGCGTCGATTTCGGCGATGGTCGCGGGCGTCAGACTGTGCGCCTCGCGGTCTATGACGATGCACTCAAACCCATCATGGAAGTGTGGGGCGGAGCGGACGCCGCGCACCGTGCAAAGATTCGCGCACAGGCGGTCGCCGCCTATCCCGTCCAGGTGCTCATCGCCGGAATCGACACCTTCACCTACGACAACGTGAAAGTCGATCCGGATGGCAACCTCTGGTTCGTGGACAACGGGGCGAGTTTCGATTTCCGAGCCTGCGGCAAGCGCAAGGGGTGGTTCTGGGGCAGATGCAGCGTTGATGATCCGAGAAGCGGATACCTCTCGCTTGCGAAGCACCCAGATCAGTACGATCTGCGCCGCATACTCGGCACGGTCGATGACGCGGAACTCTGGTCGGCGGCGAAGAACTGCCGCTTCACGGAGCTGGTGTCGCTGTTGCCGGAGGAATATCGCCGCGCGGAGCTGCTGGACTACGCCAGGGCGCTTGAAGCGGCGGCGGCCAAAATCTGAAACGACAAGAAAGGAAAACGGACCATGGACAGGAACAAGGCCAAGGGAATGCTCTGGGGTCTCATCGTCGGCGACGCCTTTGGTAGCCCCATTCAGTTCAGCGGCAAGGACAATCACCCCTGGATCACGGAGATGGTGAAGTGCCCGGTGTTCAACCTTCCGGCAGGATACTGGACAGACGACGGCTCGATGGCGATGTGCATCATGGATTCGTATGTTCGTAAGGGCAAGTACAACCTGAAAGACATCGGCGACACGTTCGTGAAGTGGTTTATGGATGGCTATCTCTCGTCGAAGGACGGCGTGGCGTTCGATGTCGGCGGGGCGACATGCGACTCCGTGATGGCGTTCGCTCGCTCCGGCACTATGGTCAACGGGCGCGAGGATTCGCAGGGCAATGGGTCTATCATGCGCTTTGCGCCGTCGTATCTCCTTGCGCAAAAGGAGCGTGATCCGGCGAAGGTCATGCACGAGATTAGCGATTTGACGCACAACTCGAACCGGGTGCGTGAAGTGGTGGATCGGCTCGCCAAGGTGCTTGATGAACACATGGCGGGCGTTCGCACGACCGAGATATCTGCCTACAAGACGCGCGAGGAAGTGAACAACTCCGGCTGGGCGGTCTCTACGCTCGACGCCGCGATCTGGGCGTTCAATACGACCGGGAGCTTCGAGGATGGCCTCATAGCGGCCGTTAACCTCGGCGGCGATTCGGATACCATCGGCGCTGTCTTTGGGCAAGTCGCTGGCGCATACTACGGTTTTGATGCGATACCTGAACGCTGGGTTAAGGCGGTCAAAACCTGGTCGAAAGTTGATAACCTCATCGAGAGTTTTCTCGACGCCGTGGAAGGCTGATCTCGCCGAGGAATTTTGGTAAGGAATAAAAGGATGCAAACGATACAATCGCTTATAACAGAGCCGCTGGGGCTGTACGGCTGGAAGAAGGCCGAACCCGTGCTTTTGGCCGCGCTGCTCTCCGAGGAGCCGCTCCTCCTCGTGGGGCCGCACGGCTGCGCCAAGAGCTTTGTGCTGGAGCGGCTGGCCGAAGGCCTCGGCATGGCGTTCCGCTCCTATAACGCGAGCCTCATCAACTACGACGACCTCGTGGGCGTGCCGCTTCCCGATGCGACGCGCACCAAGCTCGAATATCTCTCGTCGCCGGAAAGCATCTGGGACGCGGAGGTCGTGTTCATCGACGAGATCAGCCGTACGCGGCCCGAGCTGCAGAACAAGCTCTTTCCGATCGTCTACGACCGGCGCGTCCAGGGGCGTCCGCTCTCGCGGCTCGTCTATCGCTGGGCCGCGATGAACCCGCCGCCGACGGACGAGGAGCTGGACGGGGGCGAGGCGCTCTACCTCGGTTCCGAGCCGCTCGACGCGGCCCTTGCCGACCGCTTCCCCTACATCATGTCGGTGCCGGATTGGGACGAGCTTTCGCCGTCGGACCAGCAGAAGGTGCTCGCCGACCAGTTCGCGGGGCGGCACGAGTTCCCCGTCGCCATCCGCGAACTCGTCGCGGAGGCCCGCGAGCGCTACAACGAACTGGTGCCGGAACTGACGAAGCGCCTGACGTCCTACGTCGTCACGCTCGTGCCGAAACTGCATGCGTCGCGCTACGACGTCTCGACCCGCCGGGCCACGATGCTGCTCCGGTGCGCTATTGCCGTCCACGCGGCCCGTCAAGTCCTCGCGCGCCGGACGGGCGGCGACGATCCGCAGCTGTACGATTCGGCGCGTCTGGCGCTGCTGAACACGCTCCCCGACCGTGCGCGGCGGCGGCTGAACGCGGCGGAACTGACGGCTGTCTGCAAGGCGGCGTGGGAACTCTCGGCACTTGATGAATCCGATCCGCTGGTGCAATTGATGCAGGTGTCCGATCCCGTTTTGCGTCTCAAGGCGATGGTCTCGCGGAAGCTCGCCGTCGCGCCCGACCGCGCCGCCGTCGTCATCGGCGAAGGCGTGGCGGCGGCCAAGCCGCAGCTCCGGCGCGGATTGGCGCTTGCCGCCTATCTTGCCGTCCGCGAACGTCCGGACATTCCGGCCGCTACGATGGAACTGCTCGCGCACGAGATTCAAGGCGCCATCGATTCCTGCACCGATGCCAATATCATGGTCGCCCCCGACAAGTCGAAGCTCGCCCGCGCCGTGGGCGCCCGGGTCGCGGACGCGAACCGGCGTTGGGGCGCCGAATCCGAATTCGCGCAATACCACTCCAACCTGCTCAATTCCCATCTGCCGGACGGCTTTGCGAACGCCGATGCGGTCAACGAGGCGTCCGTCGATTTCGAGAACCTCTGGAAGGAGTTTGGGCTATGACGAATGCCTATTCCAACATGTCCGCTCCGCCGCGCAGCAGGATACAGAAGGTCGTGCGGCCCGTCGGCAGACAGGTTGCCTTTAATTTCGAGAAAGCCGGCCTTCAGGAGCCGGGGGCGGATCTTTATCTGACCTTCGCCGGGCGCGAGGAGCTGTACAATGACTGGCTGATCGATTACGCCAGCCGGCACAAGGCTGAACTGGAAGCCGTCCGGCGGCCCGCCGGCTTCATGGTCGGGAGCGTTTGCGAGGCAATCCTCGGCCCGCCCAAAGATACGATGAAGAGATATCCAGACCTCTATCACGTCTGCACCGACCCAATACTAACCGTTGCGATTCTGGGGCGGATGGCGGGATTGCTGTATGTGCCTCGGCGTGAACTGCGATTGGCTAACGGGGATTTTTCCCGTACAATCGCCTTTCCCGCCAAGTTCTTTCCACAATTTAGTCTCGTGCCATGACAGAAGAAGAGAAGATCGTCGCCCGGATTCTGGATGTGATCCCGCCTTGCTCGTTCGAGCTGGCCACGTTCCTGTCGCTCTTCCGCGTCCGGTTTTCGGACAAGATCGCGACCGCCTGCGTGACGTGCGGGGAGGCTCCGGAACTTCTGCTCAACCGGGAATTCATCGAGGAGCATTGCAAGACCGACGCGCATCTCTTCATGCTGGTGATGCACGAGCTGTACCACGTGATTCTCGGCCATACGCGGCTTTTCCCCCGCGCGACACCAGTGCGCAACCTCGTCTTCGACGCGGTCATCAACGCGCTGCTCTGTTCGCTCTTCTACGAACCGGAGTTCACGTCGTTTTTCACGGACTACTACCCGGCCAACCAGATGCCGTTTGCGCTCCTGCGCCCATTTGGCAACGGAACTCCCCCGGAGGCCGAGAATGTGTTGAACCTTCTCTACGGTGGCACGAACACCGGCACCTACTACGACGTGTACGAGGAGCTGCTCAAGAGCGGCTGCGTCAAGGAAATCAAAGTGTTCGTTCCCGGCGACAATGGCGGCAAGCCCGTACTGCTTGGCTCGCACGGCGAGGAGAACGAGGAGCAGTCCGCCGAGATGAAAGACCTGATCCACGAAATCATCTCCAAGTGGCCCAGTCCGGACCGGCCGCTCGTTGGGCGGGACTTGGGCGCTTCGGAGCGGACGCGCAGGTTCGAGGCGGAAGCCGATCCGCAGCTGGCGCTCCGTCGCGGCATCCGGCGGCTCATGCGGTGCGCCGCGATGCCGGGGCGGAACGAGGTGCGTTGCCGTTCCGTGCGCGAACGGCCGTGCGAGACGGACACGTTCCTGCCGGACTGGCGCGACCGTTCGCACGAGGCGCGGGCGGTCACGCTTGGCGACGCGCTCATCTATCGGGCGGTCACGGAAGTGCGCCGCCCGTCCAGCCGCGACCACCGGCGGGCGTTCGTCTATTTCGACGTCTCGGGGTCGGTTGCGGACGAGGTTCCGGCCGTGGCGCAGGCGCTCCTGCCGTATTGCCGGCGCGGCCTTTGCACGGTTCACGTGTTCTCGACCGTCGTTCGCCCCGTGACCGTCCGCGACCTTGCCGAGCGCAAGTTCGTTTCGACCGGCGGAACCGATATCGACTGCGTGCTGCGGCACGTCCTCGACCTGCCCGTGCGCCAGCGTCCCCGCGCCGTGGTGGTGGTCACGGACGGATACACGGGGCGCCCCGACGCCACCCTTGCCGCCGGGCTTCGCGCCGCCGGGGTGCGCCTTTGCGTCGGCCTTGTCCGTTCCGATCCGCAGTACGATCCCAAGGCGGATCTGGCGTCCGTCGCGGCGAAATTCGTCAAACTCTGCTGAAAGGCAACGCCATGAAAGCGCATATTGCAGAATTTGTCTCCCCGGGCCACCCCGACCGCCTTGCGGACGCCATCGTGGAAGCCGTCGTCGATCTCGCCGTCGGACGCGATGCCGATGCGCTGGTTGGTGTCGAATGCGCCGTCCACACCGACCAGGTGTTCATCGACGGTCGCATTGCCGCCGGCGCGGGCGACGCCTGCGCGGTGCGGCACGACGAGATCGAGGAAATCGCCCGCAAGGTCTATCGCGAGGCCGGGTACGGCGGCATCTGGATTCACGCGCCGGAGCGGCTGAAGGTCATGCAGAACGTATGCCTTGGGCCGCTTTCGGACGACGAACGCGCGATCCGCAACCTCTCCGACGACCAGAATGTCGTCGTCGGCTACGCCTGCAACCATCCCGAGACGGCCTACCTGCCGCCTGCGCATTTCGTGGCCAACTACCTCGGGCGGAAGGTCGATGCCTGGCGGCGGACGGTTCCCGGCAAGTTCGGTCCGGACTTCAAGGTGCTTGTGCAGCTTGACGACGCTCACGGGCGGTACGAGTGGCGGCGGCTGACCTTGAGCATCCAGCATCGGCCGGGCGTATTCGCGGCGGAGCAGCACGAGCTTGTGCTGCCCGTCGTGCGCGGTGCGCTGGCGGAGCTGGCGGCGCGCGGGCTCGCGGGCATCTCCGACCTGTCGCTCGACGACTTCGTCCTGAACGGCATGGGCGATTTCATCGTCGGCGGGCCGGAGGGGGACAACGGGCTATCCGGCAAGAAGCTCGCCGTCGATTTCTACGGGCCGGAGATTCCCATCGGCGGCGGGGCGATCTGCGGCAAGGACCCGCACAAGGTCGATGTGGCGGGTGCTTTCCGGGCGCGGGAACTGGCGCTCAGGCTCTTGCAGGAGGGGGGCGGGAATGCCGTGACCGTCCGGCTCGGCTGGACGCCGGGCGATGCCGCGCCCGCATTCCGCGCGGCGGAGCGTGTCGATTCCATAGGGCTTGCGCACCCGATTCCGGCCACGGCGCTGCCGTCGGCAGACTGGTTTCGGCTCGATACCATCGTCTCGGCAATGCGCCTCACCTCGCTCGTCCGCCGCGAGCGCGTGCTGGCGGGCTATTTCTTCGGTGCCGATACGAGTAGAAATTATACGACATCTCGAACTTTTCATACGAGGGGGCATTGACATAAGTGGAGAATATGCTACGATATTGCCGTAGGGTTGCAGTAAGGACAATATGTTATGGCGTTAAGTTACAAAAAACTGTGGAAGCAGCTGATCGATCGGGACATGACGCGGACGGAATTGCGTCAGGCCACGGGCATTTCGCCTTCCACTTTCGCGCGGCTTTCAAAGGGTGAATACGTCGCCCTGTCCGTCATCGACCGCATCTGCCAGGAACTCGGGTGCGACGTGGGTGACATCATGGAAGTTGTGCTTGATGATCCGAAGCAGGAAAAGGCAAAGCGAGATACAGCGCCGGATTGAAGAATTCGTGATGAGAGAAAACAGACAAAATAGCCCCTACAGTGCGGCGTTTACGGGATGCGGTTTCATGCTGAATGAAACCGTGGCGCTTCTTCCTGTACTGCAATCGCCCGATGTGGAGGCGCTTCTTAAAGCTGAGATTGCGGACAACAAGCTGCTACAGCTCGGCAAGGCCAAGACGCGTTCGCGGAACATCACCGAAATCCGCCGCAGGTACAATGCCGTTCCGCGTTCTTTCTGGGAGTGGTTTTCCGGGCTTCCCAAAGAGTCTCAGGGGTGCGCGCTGTTCTTCGTCATGCTTAAGACATACCACCTCCTTTTCGACTTCCAGTTGAACGTCGTGCTGCCACAGTGGAGATCCGTAGACCAGACGTTGCTGAAATCCAATCTCATGATGCGGCTTAATGAGATCGCGGCTAATGACGGTTTTGTGGATGGCTGGTCGGACGAGACAAAATCCCGCGTGTGTTCAGGTGCCCTTGCCTTTCTGCGAGACGCCGGCATTCTGGATCGTAAAACCGATATGCTTCATCCTCCGCACATGGAGGATGGGGAATACGCCCATTTCATCGCCAGCGGAGAGGGATGGTTTCTGGAGGCATGCCTTCTTCAGCCATTTGAAATCAGCAGAATCAAGGAGGGTCTCGCATGACCGTAACCGAACTATACGACAAACTGGCCAGCAAGGAGTTTCAAAACCCCGCCAACAGCGACCTTTTCTACAACTTCTTCATCTTCCAGTATCCTGCGGATGGCGAGGTCGCCATGCGCCGCGACATCAAGGAGTTCAAGGATAACCTTGTCAGGCCGGTGAACTACATCGATGTTCTGACGATTGACATCTTCGACGAGTTCTGCAAATATCTCGACCTGCGTTCGTTCGGCAGGAATCCGTCCATGCTGAACTACCTGAAGGACAAGGACACGAAGGCAAGCAACGCTGCACAGCACGATTCCGTGACGCGGTCGCTTTCCAATGAGGCGCGTTCGAGGGAGTTCATGCAGCACATCCATGAAATGATACTTGGGTATGTCGGCAAGGTGGATGACGGCAAGGTCAGGCCGTATGTGTTTCTCTATGGCTTCGGGATGATCTACCCGTATCTCCGGGCCAACGAGCTTCTCTCCTTGTACGAACCTCTGAACAAGGCGAATCGCTACAAGATCATCCTATTCTACCCTGGTGTGTTCCGAGAGGGACGTTTCTCCCTCTTTGGAAAGTTGAGCGACAACAACGCCTACAGGGCACACGTTCTCGTAAATTGAAAGGAAAAAGGCAATGAAGTTCCAAGAACTCTATCTGAAGGACATCAACCGCGCACTCAACCCTGCGGTTTCCGCCGACGATCTGACCAATGAGACTGTAAACACCGAAATCGGGGAATATGTCTTTACGGACGAAATCGTCAATGGCGTCGCTGCGGTCATGGGGGGCATCAAGAACGCCTCGGCGAGCCACAATGGCATCTGGGTGAGTGGTTACTTTGGCTCAGGCAAGTCGCACTTTATGAAGTTCATCGACTACTGCTTCAGCTCAAAGTTTGGTCCAGCAGCGCGCCAGCGGATGAAGGAGGCCGTTGCGCAGTGCGACCAGTTTGCGCATCCCGAAAGCAAAAGCGACGTCACGATAGCTGAGTGGAATGAAATCCAGAACTGGCTGGGCAAGGCTGATGTCGAGACCGTAATCTTCAATATCGGCTCGGTACACAACAGCCATGCCTCTGAAGGACAGGAATTCATTGAGGTCTTCTGGAACCAGTTTAACAAGATGCGCGGCTATAACGGCTTCAGCATTCCGCTTGCCCAGCTCGTGGAGGCACCGCTCGACAAGGCGGGGAAGTTCAACGAGTTCAAGGAGCGGCTTTCCGCCGACGGATTCGACTGGGGGAGGGACGCCTACAGCCTTTCCATCACGGAGCTGGACATGGTTCTCGACCTCGCCAAGGAACTGCTGCCGTCGCTTTCCGTTGATTCCGTCCGTGAACGGTTGACGAAGAACGACATGGTTTTGAGCGTCGAAACGTTCCTTGCCGAATTGCAGAAGTATGTCGGTGCGAAGCCCAAGGACTACAGGCTCGTGTTCTTTGCCGACGAGATCAGCCAGTTCATCGACGGGCGCAAGGCGCTTCTACTCCAGCTTCAGCAGGTCGTCACGGGATTTCGCGACGTCTGCAAGGACAAGGTGTGGCTCATCTGCACGGCGCAGCTTGACCTCTCGGAAATGCTGGACGAGTGCCATGTCAACCAGACGAGCGATGACTTCGGGAAGATCAAGGGACGTTTCGAGATCAAGGTCATGCTCAAGGGGACAAACGTCGATTTCATCACGAAGAAGCGAATCCTCGAAAAGAAGCCTGAAT
>JBJEWA010000076.1:0-2590 GCA_051884805.1 Kiritimatiellia bacterium
AGTCAAGGAAGCGCTGCGCCTGCTGGTAGTGGCAGCCGCGGAAGAAGTTCCCGCCGAGCGACTTGAGGTTCTGGATGTCCTCGACCATCAGCGCGTCGGGCGTCGCCGCGCCAAACTGCGGATGCGATTCATGGCGGTTGGCGCCCTTGAGATAGAGCGGCTTGCCGTTCAGCCAGAGGCGCCGGTCGGCCGCCCGGATCTCGCGGATGCCGAAACGGGCCGTCACGGCCGGACCCGGCGCGGCCACCGACACGGTATGGAGGTTCGGCGTCTCCGGCGACCAGAGCCTGAAGGCGGGCACCTTGACCGTCGCGCGGGCGTTCCGGAACGTCGCCGGGACCCGGTTCGCGCCGTCGAACACGAGCGTCGTCGCGAAATCGCCCGAGGCGAAGCCGACGGCCTCGATTTCGACCGTGCCGGTGGCGTAGTCGCGCGTGCGCACGCGGAGGCGGCGCCCGTCGAACGCCAGGGAGACGCCGTGGTAGAAGCCGCCGAAACAGTAGAAGTCGTAATAGGGACGCGCCAGATGGAGCGTCTCCCAGTCGAAGCGGTTGTCGAGCGCCGCGAAGACGGTGTGGGTTCCAGCGGCGAGCGGCCCGGTTTCAAGCTCCAGGCGCGCATAGGGGTAGGGATGGACGCCCAGATCCCTGCCGTCGATCTTGAACTGCCCCACGAGGCCCATGCCGTCGATGGTCAGCCAGGCATTGGTGACGTCCCGGTCCAGCGTGAACGTCCGGCGGTAGAGGCCGGTGCCGCGCTTGCAGAGCCACTGCGGCATCATGTCGTAGCACCCCGGCACGGCCATGCGGTCCGTTGCCGCAAACGCCTCGCCCGCGCTCTGGCCGATGGACTTCCCCTCCTCGAACCGGAATTCCCACGACCCGTTCAAATCGAGCGTCGCCGCCCGCACCGCCATTCCCGCCGCGACCAGCGCGCCGAGCAGAACCATCCTGTTTTTCATCTTCGATGCTCCTGTCACTTTTCAGATCTTGACTTTCATTCGCATTTGCTGCACGCGACGGACCGAATGCGAATCAGTTTCGTCGCGTGTGCGGGGACTTCGGCGACATAGGACCCCGAATAGCGGCCCTCGCACGTCTGCGTCCAGCAGTCGCGGACGATCTGCTCGCCGTCGCCCAGCCCGAGTTCCGCGAAGGACGTCTGGATTTCGCGGGCGAACGGATAGCGGTTGACCAGCGCGACGGCCAGGTCGCCGTTGGCGAGCGGACGGCCTAATCTGGGGTCTGTCCCCAGGTAGCCTTTTCAAGCCGCTCGACGGAAAGCCCCGCGTCGAAATACTGTCCCCCTGCCGTCTGCACCACCTTCACGGCGAGCACGTTGTCGCCGGACCTGACGGCGGCGTCGAATGCCGGCCCCGGAATTGCAAACGTCTCGTAAGCCTGGTTGAAGCCCGTGCGGCGAAACAGCTCGACGCCGTTGAGGTAGATTGTCACGTCCTCGTCGTGGAACATGTCGAACACAGCCGAGAGGGATTTCGCCTCCTTGGCGTAGTTGAAGTGCCGGCGCAGCCAGATCGTCTTCGTCGTCCATGGCGTCACGACCTTCGCCTGGGCGTGGACGGCGATCGACTTGTCGCCGAAACCGCCGGCGGACCGCGGCCAGGCGGCGTCGTCGAAATCCGTGGCCGTCCACGCCGCGGCCGGCTCCGCCGTCGTGTAGGCCCATGCCTTCGGATCCGGATCGTGCTTCGGAAAGACCGGGATGGTGACGGACGTGTGCGCGGCGCCCAGCCTCGCCATCTCCAGCACCTTCCGATGCGCGGCGGCGAGCTTCGCCGCGTCGTACTTCAGGACCTTGCGGTCGTAGGTGAGGTAGCCGTTGATCTCCAGCTCCACGTCGCTGGTCTGCGTGTAGACGGCTCCGCCGAGGCCCTTGAAGGCCAGGCTCGCCAGGCGGTCCATGAGGCCCAGGTAGACCGCCGTCAGCCCCTCCTTCGTCGCCGTGTCGCCCGTGCCGCCGTACCCCCAAGACTGGCCGTTGTCGAACCAGACGTGCCCCGGCACCTTCTGTCCGAGACCGCCATATTCGCCCAGGAAGCTGACGCGGCGCGGATTGACCGGCGGCATGCCCGGCCCCCGGTAGAAATGCATGTCGACGGCGTCCGCCGCTTCGCACTGTGGGAAGGGCTTGTGCCCCGCACCGCCGCTGCGGACGAGGGTCAACTTGCCGTTGACGTGACGATGGAGATCGCCGCCCTCGTAGTCTTCCCAGCCGGACGGGCCGTCCACCAGGCGGGTGGGGTCGTAGCGGCGAATCCAGTCCAGCGTGTTGTGCGTGAAGAACGCGCCCGGCTGGCAGCCCCAGTTCTCGTTGAACGGAACCCACATCACGATGCACGGGAAGTTGTAGAGCCAGTCGACCATCTCCTTGAATTCGCGGCGGTAGAAGCCGTAGCGCAGATTGCGGTCACCGCCGCCCGCCGCCATGTCCTGCACGACGATCAGGCCCATCGTGTCGCAGAGATAGTAGTAGCGCGCCGGCTCGTCCTTCATGTGCTTGCGCATCATGTTGCAACCCATGTCCTTGAGCGTCTTGATGTCGAACGCCATCGCCTCCTCCGAAGGCGGGG
>JBJEWA010000077.1:0-44157 GCA_051884805.1 Kiritimatiellia bacterium
CCGTTGCGCTGGAGAGCCGAGTACCCGCAGCGCCCTCGCTGCGGGGCGTGGTAACCGCCGCCGGGTACTAGGGCTGGGACCTGCCACGGCGTGAGGTCACGCCGGGTACTAAGGGCTGGGAGAGGGTTGGACTGTCCGCCCGTTACGCTGGAGAGCCGAGTACCCGCAGCGCCCTCGCTGCGGGGCGCTCGCCAAGCAACAAGCCGTCGGAATCCGCACGGATAGAGATTTCCGCAGACAATTCTCATTTCGCCACCATGGAGGGTCGCTGGCCAGCGCCCCGGCGTGAGGTCACGCCGGGTACTAGGGACTGTCCGCCCGTTGCGCTGGAGAGCCGAGTACCCGCAGCGCCCTCGCTGCGGGGCGCTCACCAAGCAACAAGCCGTGGGAATCCGCACGGATAGAGATTTCCGCAGACAATTCTCATTTCGCCACCGTGGATGGACACTGGCCAGCGCCACGGCGTGAGGTCACGCCGGGTACTCGGGCTGGGTCCTGCCACGGCGTGGGGTCACGCCGGGTACTGGGCTGGGTCCTGCCACGGCGTGGGGTCACGCCGGGTACTAAAGGGCTGGGAGAGGGTTGAGGCTGGAGAGCCGAGTACCCGCAGCGCCCTCGCTGCGGGGTGCGCAAAACGAAATTCCACCTTGGCGCAACCGCAGCGGCGACAGGTGCCGTCACTCCGCCGACAGCGAATACGGCGCGGCGGAAGGCGAAGTGCCGCGGACGAAGTCGGGCGTCGGCGACATCGTGAAGACGAGTTCGCCGCCGGCGAGGAGTTCCGTCCGCGTCACGTAGTTGCGGTCCAGCACCCGACCATTCAGCGTCAGGCGCGCGACATACGGCATGGCCGCGACGTCGGCCACCGGCCCGCCGTCCGGTGCGACCGCCCGGATGGACAGCGTGCGGTCGCCGAAAGCCAGTCTCGCGGACGGCACCTGCGGCGCGCCGAGCGCGTATTCCTGCGTCCCCGGGCAGACGGGGTAGAAGCCCAGCGAACTCCAGACGTACCAGGCGGAGGTCTGGCCGTTGTCCTCGTCGCCGCAGTAGCCGTCCGGCGTCGGACGGTACAGGCGCGTGACGATCTCGTTCACGCGCCGCTGCGTCTTCCAGGGCTGTCCGCACCAGGCGTAGAGATACGGCATATGCTGGATCGGCTGGTTGCCGTGCGCATACTGCCCGAAGCCGACGACCTGCATCTCGCGAATCTCGTGGATGACGGCGCCGTAATGCGATTCGTCGAAGACGGGCGGCAGCGCGAAGACCGAATCGAGCCGCGCCGCGAACTGCTCGCGTCCGCCCATCGCCGCCATGAGTCCGGCAATGTCGTGGAAGACGCTCCACGTGTAGTGGAGCGCATTTCCCTCGACGAAATCCCCTCCCCACCGGAAGGGCCGGAAGTCCGCGTCAAACGACCCGTCCGCATTGCGTCCGCAGGCCAGGCCATGCGCCGGATCGAAGACGTTGCGCCAGTTTCCGGCGCGTCGGCGATAGGTCGCCAGCTCGTCGGCGGGACGCCCCAGCAGCGAGCCGAGCCGCCAGATGCACCAGTCGTCGTAGGCGTATTCGAGCGTACGCGCGGCGCTTTCGCCAATGCCGACGTCACGCGGCACGTAGCCCTTCGCGTTATAGTGTTCGTAGCCCAGGCGGCCTTCGGAGGTGATCGTCGGATGGACGGCGTTTGCCCCGTGCAGCAGCGCGGCATAGAGGCGGTTCGTGTCCACGCCGGCCGCCGCGCCGCTCAGGAACGCGTCCGCGACGACGCTGGCGGAGTGGTTGCCGAGCATACAGTGGCGGTAGCCGGGACTCGACCACTCGGGCAGCCAGCCGCCCTCCTCGTAGCAACGGAGCAGCCCTTCCGTCATCTCCCGGTTCATTTCGGGATAGAGCAGGTTGAGGAGCGGGAAGAGCGCCCGGAACGTGTCCCAGAAGCCCGTGTCGCAGTAGTAGCGCCCCGGTCTGACCTCCAGCGTGTGCGGACTCCGGTGGACGGGCCGGCCGTCGGGCGCGAGGTCGAAGAACCGCCGCGGAAAGAGCAGTGCGCGGTAGAGGCAGGTGTAGAACATCCGGCGGCGGTCGAGGTCCGTCTCGCCGAGCCGGACGCGCGAAAGGACGCGGTTCCACTCCGCCGCTCCCTCGGCGGCAACCGTGTCGAAGGACTTGTCCGCCACCTCGCGCAGGTTGTGCCGCGCCTGCTCCGGCGAGACGAACGAGGCCGCCACGCGTGCGCAGACCTGTCCGCCGTTCCGCATCGGCGCAAAGCGGACGGCCACCGCCGACCCCTCCCGGGCGACGGCGACGAAGGGGCGGTCGAAGGTGATGCTGAAGAAGTTCTCGAGCGGCCGTTCGCGGCGCCGCTCGTTCCAGCGCACCTTCGCCTGGCGGCTGACGCCCTCGACGGTACGGCCCTCGGCCTGCAGGATCTCGCCCCCGGCGAAGGCGTCGACGACAAACTGCGGCGCGTCCGTCGGCGGGTACGTCGCCCGGAGAATCGCCGCGCTGCAGGTCGGCGTCACCTCGACCGTCGTGTCGTAGTCCGCCAGATACACCCGGTAGAGATGCGGCCGCGCACATTCGGTCTTGTGCGAGAACCAGGAGGCGCGCGCTTCGGGGTCGAAGCGCGTCAGTTCCTTCGTCGGCAGCAGGGCCAGGGGGCCGTAGTCGCCGATCCACGGGCTTGGCTGGTGCGTGAGGCGGATGCCGCGAAGCCGCTGGTCGGCATAGTCGTAGATGCGATCCGCCCCGTTGTCGCCCGTCTGCGGCGTCCAGGCGTGCGCGCCCCACGGACGCGCCATGCAGGGATAGAGGTTGCCGCAGGAAATCGCCGGCGTGTTGGCCGTTCCGACGAGCGGCAGCGCATAATCGACGAGACCGGCCCCGGCGGCCAGCGCGGCGGAGGCGAGACAGCAGGCTACGACACCCATGGCCACGTTAGTCCCGGAGTTCCGTCACCGTGTGGCCGTTCCGGTCGGCGCGGACGTGAATCCTGCCCCAGGGGGTCGGGACGTCGCCCTCGATCCATTCCAGCCCGCCGAGATTCGGCTTCACCGCGTAAGTCCCGAAGCCCGGCGAGGTCGGCACGACGCCAAGATAGTACTTGCCGAGGAGATAGGCCGGACTCGCGCCCCAGGCGTGGCAGAGCGACTTGCCGAAGCGGCGGCCGTACATCGCATAGTGCGCCGCGCCGCTCTCGGCCGGGTTGTAGAGTTCCCAGAAGCTCGTCGCCCCGAGGCGCAGCATCCCGCCCCAATACGCCTTGATCGCCTTCAGGACCTCCGCCTGACGGCCGAGCGCACAGAGCGACTCGAGTTCGTAGAAGCGCATATAGGGCGTCTGGATCGGCATGACCTCGTCGTTGAGCAGCACGTTCCGGACGACGCTCTCCCGCTGCGCCGCGTCAAAATAGCCGTAGAAGAGGCCGAAGATGTTCGGGTAGCGCGTGATCGTCGGATCGGTCGTGCCGTCCCGGTAGATCATGTGCATCAGCCCGCCCTTTTCCGCATTCCAGTAGCGCGGCACGATTTCCGCGCGGAGCGTCTTCGCCCGCGCCCGGTACGCGGCCGCGTCCGCCGCCGCGCCGACCTCGTCCGCCATTCCCGCCGTCGCCTCCAGCGCCCGCACGAGCAGCATCTGCTCGAAGCTCGTCACGCCGCCGTAGTTCGGCAGCCGCTTCGGCGCCCAGTCGATAAACATCCAGTCGCCCTTCCGGTCGGCGGGCCGGCCCGCCTCGTCGAGGCGGCCGAGCGCGAATTCCAGCAGGGACCGCATCCGCGGATAGGCCTGCCGCGCGATGTTCCGGTCGCCCGAATAGAGCCGATACCGCTCCACCGCGTCGAACCAGTAGAACGTGTAGTCCATGATGCCGTTGAGGTGGGTCTTCACCGGGTCCTTGCCGCGGACCGCCCAGAGCGTGTCGCGGCATCCGTCGTAGTCGCCGAAGACGTAGTAGTTCATCAGGAAGCTCTGCACCGCGTCGCCGCTCCAGACCCAGTGGTCGCGCTTGACGCCTTCGACGAAGACCTCGCGGCAGGTGAGTTCGAGCGTATGCACCGAGACGTCCCAGATGCGGTTAAGCTCCTCGTCGTTGCAGCGGAAGCTGCCGCGCACGGGGACGTCCTTCCATTCGTAGTCCATCGTCACGGACCCCACCGTCACGTCGCCCGCCACGGGAATGACGTGCACGTAGCGGAAGCCGTGCGCGATTTCGCGGCGGTACTCCGGCGTCGCCGAAAGCTCCAGCTGCTCCCAGCCGTCCAGTGCGCCGTCCCCGGTCTTGAGCAGGTCTTCGGCGTACAGCTCCGCTTCGCTCTCGGCGTAGATGATCCGGACGGAACCCGCGCCCCTGACGTCCAGGAGGCGCAGGTAGCCGTAGGTCTCCTCGCCGAAGTCGGCGATCACGTGGTTGCCCTTGTAGGACCGCACCCACTTCGCCGGCCGCTCCCGGACGGGAAGCCGCCTGAGCCCGGGCGGCGTCGCGGGATCGGCGAAGCGCGCGCTGGTATCGACGGGCAGGTTCTCGTTCTCGTCCCAGGGCGTCGTCCAGCCGGCAGTCCAGCTGGCGTCGGAGACGATCGTCGGCCCCTGCACCCAGACGGACGGCGGCCGATGCGTGTTCTGGACCCGGATTTCGATCCGCTTCGCCGTCTTCGGCAGCAGGAACTTGCCGCCGATCACCGCCGACTCGCGGCTGACGCCCCGGTCGTCCTTGTAGCAGAACGCGGCGTGGCCGTCGCAGCGCACCTCCAGCGGCTCGTCGGCCGCGAGGTCGAGTCCGTCCCGGCGGAACAGCACCCGCGTCTCCGGCGCGTACATCGGCCAGAACGGCGTCAGCCGCGAACCCCACTGCAGCCGCTGGCTCTGCAGCTCGTTGCCCCACCAGAGTCCGTAGTCGCCCGGATACCAGATCCACTGCGCCCCGGCGCCCGCCGCGTCCAGGCCGCCCGCCAGGACCGCCGCCGCCAGCAAGTTCCTCACTCCCCTCGTCTTCATCGTTCTTTCCCTCCTGAAATCATCCGGCCGATCGCGGCCTCGCGCATCTTCACCCAGCTGAGCGGATTGAGTCCGGTACGGTCCACGAAGATCCGCCGCATGGCCGTCGGCGAAATCCGCAGCCGGTCGGCCACCGCGCCAACCTGCAGCCGGCGCTGCTCCAGCAGCCGGCAGGCCCGCTCGAAAAGCGCCGTGTTGATGGCCCGCAGCATCGTGTCGCCCGTCGTGTCGCGGAAGAGCTTCTCCGCCTGCCGCCGCGAGCATCCCATGCGGTCGACGACCTGCGCGACGGACACGCCCTGCTCGATGTTCACGCGGATGTACTCGAGGGCCGCCGACACGCGCCGGTCGAACTGGACCAGCCGTTGCGTCGACTGACGCCGCACGACGCCCCGCGGCGGATGCCAGACGACATGGCGCTCGGGTCGCCGGCCGTCGATCAGCTCGGACAGCAGCTGGGCCGCCAGATAGCCGCCCAGCTCGAAGTCCGGATTGACGCTCGTCAGGGTCGGCGCGCAGCCCTCGCAGACGGCCTCGTAGTCGTCGACGCCCAGCACGGACATCTCGTCGGGCACGGGAATGCGCATCGCGTTGCAGCTGACGACCACCTCCTCGGCCGTGCCGTCCGTCGCGCAGAACACTCCGCACGGACGCGGCAGCGCCGCCAGGAACGCGCGCAGGGCCTCCCTGCGGTTCCGGTCCGCCCGGGCGTCTTCGAAGCAGTCCGGCGGCTCCATGCCGTGTTCGCCCAGCCGCGCGCGGAAGCCCTCGCAGCGCTGGCGCGACCACCACTGCCGCTCGTGGAACCCCACGTAGGCGAAATGCGCGATTCCGCGCCCGACGAGCTCGTCGGCGGCGAGGCGGCCGGTCTGGAACGAATCCTGATCGACGAGATACTCCTCGGGCTTCAGCAGGGCGGGGTCGCGCGACAGCCAGACCAGCGGCATCCCGGAGGGAATCGTGCCCTCGAACACGTCGTTGCCGTTGTCGAGGATGCAGCCGATCGGATGCCAGAACTCGAACTGCTCGTTGAACGGCATCTTGTAGGCCGAACGCGGCACGAGGCTCCAGCCCTTCGTCTTGGCAAAGCGCGTCATGCCCGCGATGCGCGTGGGGCTCAGCAGGCTGCTCCCCGTCGAGAAGTAGAGCACCGTCTTCATGGTTCGTCTTCCGCCTTTCCCACCATCAGGACGCGCCCGGAATACGGCTCCAGCGGAAACCTGAACGCCAGCCGTCCGTCCGCCGTGCGCCGCACCCGGAGCGGACGCCCGTCGTCCAGCGAGATGACGCGTCCGGCGCGTGCGGCCGCGGGCAGGAAGCTGCCGGGGTCGAGTTCGATTTCGCCTGGCGTCGCCGCATCGCCCTGGCGGCAGACGGCGAGGAAGAGCCGACCCTGGCAGACGAACGGCATGACCGTCAGGCCGGCGGAGACGCGCATCGGCCGGCCGCAGGCCGCCAGCACGCGCTGCGCCGCGGCCGTCGCCCGCACGGCATCCGCACAGTCCGCCGCCGACACGGAAACGGTCTTCACCCCGCGCGCATTCAGCCGCCGCACCGTCGCCTGCTCCTCCGGCGGCCAGGATTCGCCGTCGACCAGGACCAGGGGCGCCCGCCCGCGGTACCCCGGCAGCGCGTGCGCCGAGGTCACGAACGCAACCGGCACCCCCGCCTTGACCAGCCCCGCGCAGACGTCGCGGAACGAATCCGTCAGCTCCGGCTCCCCCCGTGCCGCGTAGAGGCCGAAGCCGAGCCTGCCGACGCGCGGACCCATGCGCCGTTCCTGGCTCTGCCAGGAGGCGACGAGGCCGATGCCGGTCGGCGCCTCGGGGCGCACGTAGGTGATCAGGTTCTGGACGCGGCACCGCAGCGCATGGTCCTGCGCCGTGTAGCGGACGCCGTGCGAACCCTGGTAGCCGTAGCCCAGCTCGTGATACGGGCGGAAGCGGCCCTGCAGGTCGATGCGTCCGCAGAAGTACATCGCGTACCACTGGCGCCGCGCCACGGTGTCGTCCCCGTTCGCGGCGAACCAGAATTCGTTCTGCTCCGAATTGACCCAGCCCCACTGGCCGTAGGCGCCGCTCGCGAGGTCGGGATTCGCGGCGACCACCGCGAACCGCGCGCCGAGCGTCAGCCAGAGGTCCTGGCGATGGAGTTCCCAGAAGACGTCCGTGCCGACCCCGACGTGGGTGCGCGCCAGCTTCTCGCCGAGTGCGCCGCCCGCGAGCGGGAAGCTGCCGTGGGTCTCGAACGTGAACGGGATGCCGCGTGCGGCTAACCGCGCCTGGACGGCCAGCAGGTTGTCGGCGTAGGTCTCCAGCTCGAACCGCTGCCAGTCCGCCCCCCAGTGTTCGCGAATCTCCCGGACGATCGCCTGGCGCGAACGCGCGGAAAGTCCGCCCCGCCCGGTGCGGCGCAGCCATGCGTCGAAGCGCACGAAATCGTCCCACGCGAACGCGGCGTTGATCGGCACGCCGTTCCAGCGGTCCGACCCCACGCAGTGAATCCGCCTGCGGCCTTCCCGGTGCCACTGTCCGCCCGGGCTCATCTGCCGCACGAAATGCGCCTCGACCACCGACCACGACCACTCCCCGTTCGGGAACCGCCGCCACGGATCGGTATAGTGCGTCGCGCCCGCCGAAGTGCCGAACATCCGCGCGGGGTCCTCCCGCGTCCGCTCGCCGAGCTCCAGGAGGTCCAGCGACATCGCCCAGGTCTTGTCGTGTGCGCCGCCCCAGCCCTGCGTCCAGTTCCGCATGCCGAGGCCAAAGGAGTCGGCCAGGCGCCAGCCGGGCGAGCAGAGCAGCCCCGGCGTCGCCGTCTCGGCCGTCGCCTTCGCCTTGAGGCGCGTCGCGTCCGGCGGCACGAAGAACGCGTCAAAGGCCTGGCGCGCGAGTTCCCGGCCGCAGGACGTCAGCGTCAGGTTCCAGCGGACCGGACCGAACGCGGACGCGGCCTCCAGCGTCAGCGGAAGCGCCAGCTCCCGTCCGTACGCGACGTCGACCGCCTGCTCCAGCTCGACGGTCCGCCGGCCCGACTCCAGCGCGACGCGCTCGACCTTCAGCTGTCCGCGCAGCGGACTGCGGTCGGGCGCGGGGCCGCACCAGCCCCAGACCTCCCATTCGGCCAAGCCGCAGTTCGACCGCGCGCACCCGTCGAAGCGGGGTTCGCCGTCCGCCTGCGGATCGAGGCCCGAAATCGCGAGCGTCAGTTTCCGCACGCCCGCCGCCGGGGCGGCGAACGGACACTCCGCGAACGTCCGCTCGGGCGAACCCGTTGCCGCAAAGACGGGTTCGCGGCGGCCGTACACGGTCTTTCCGTCCGCCAGGAACGCCACCTGGCGCGGGTTGTTGCGGTTCCGGTTGCGGTAGGGTCCGTAGCCCGCCAGCCGACAGCCAACGATTTCGCACGCCGTCGGCCAGGTCAGGGACACTTCCTGTTCCGCCGCCGGGCGCGCGCACCAGACGGCATGGATCGGCAGGCGGCCGCGCACGCTCGCCGTCGTGAACGAACGGTCGTTCAGTCCGGCGGCGGACAGGTTCTCGGGCCAGCGCTCGTCCCGCGCCGCGGCCAGCGGTGCGATGTTCGCGAAATGGTTGCGCACGCGCACCGTCACCCGCGGCGCCGTACCGCACCGGTAGACGTAGCGCGTGGCGGTCACGCCGTCGATGCCCTCGGGCGGCAGCGTACCCGCGTCGAGTTCCGTCAGGGTGGACTCGTCCTCCTCCACGACGATCGCATGCGGACGGAGCGGTTCCCGCCGTGCGCGTCCGTAGGCGTCGGCGGCCGGCGGCGCCGTACCCGCGCAGGGCGCGAACGGCCGCTCCGCAAATCGCGCGGCCCAGGCCGAAAAGCCCGGCGACTGCTGCAGGCGGCCATCCGCGAAATCGCCGGCAAAGAGCTCGACGCGCGTGCCAGCGACCTCGGCATCGACCGTCGCCGCCAGCTCGCCCTCGCCCGCAAAGCGTTCCGCCACGGCGATCTTCGTCCACCGGCCCGGATCCCGCAGATAGGCTTCGGGGCGGTAGCGCGTCATCGGACTTTCGATTGCGCTGCCCGGCAGGTGCAGGTCGAAGCGCCGCGCAACCGACGCGTCCGCTCCGGCGAGCGCACACGCGGACCGCGCCAGCCCCGGCCTGAGGCTCCAGGCGTTGACCGGCAGCCACGGCGCCAGCGCGTCCGGCAGCCGCTCCACGCCGCGCGCGCCGACCGCCAGATAGAGCCACGCGCCGCGCCGCGCCGCCGCCGCCACCCGCTCGGCTTCCGGCGGCGAGAGCGCAAGGCCGTTCACGAAGACGGCGCGCACGGCCTCGCCCCCGCCCTCGGGCCAGCCGGCGACCGCCGTCCAGCCGTGCCGCCGCCAGGCCGCGCAAAAGGCGGGCGGCGCCAGCTGCGGGAGGCAGACGACCGTATCGCGCGCCGTCGCGAACGCCGGGACGCCGACGAGCAGCAGCAGGAGGACAATCCGCCTCACCGGTCCCCCTCCTCCGGCAGCGACGACATCAGGAAGTAACGCCCGAGCACGCGAAAGCGGACCTGGCCCGGACCGTATCCGACTTCGTCCGTCGGGTAGGCCCGTGCCGCCGGGCCGACGCCGGCGAGCACGCGCCGTGCGTTCGCCTCGCTGCATAGGTCGGCGATCGTCACCGCGTGTCCGAACGCCGCCAGCAGCGGCGAATCGGCCCAGGTCGCGCCCGAAGCGGAGGCCAGCGAGCTTTCCGTCAGGTACTTGAGCCGCCACACGCGGCGCGGTTCGTCCGTCGCCCCCCAGTCGAGATAGGCGCGGTATTCCTGGGCGGGACACTGCGACCAGCCGGCATAGACGCAGTCCGCCGGCACCTTCAGCTGGGCGATGACGTCGGCGGGCGGCGGTTCGTCCGACGGGTCGAGATCGAGAATCGACGTCTCCGTGCGCCGTGCCGACCGGCCGAGCACGACACCGTTGTTCATGCCCTGGCAGAAGGCCGCGCGCGCCAGCCTGACGCCGGCCGGCGTCGTGCCCGAAATCCGCACGAGCAGCGTCGAGCGCGGCGCATCCGCGACCCGGTCGGAATAGAGCCACGGATTGAAGAGCGTCTCCACGCACCCGACGTCGCCGACGAAGCGGCCCAGCCCGAGCCGGAACAGCTCCCGTTTTTCGCAGTCGATGCCGTACGTCCAGCCCCTGGCCCGCCCGAAGACGGTCCCCTCCGCCGGCACGCCCTCCAGCAGCACGTGCGCATTCGCCTGCCGCATCCAGGTCTCCTGCGAAACCGGAGCCGACTCGAACTTCGAGCCGTCCGCCCAGACGCCCGGATCGCGCACCGCCGCCAGCGCCTGCACCAGCGGCGCCTCGGCAGGAACCGTCGCCAGCGCCGCCAGCACGATTGTGGCCGCAGACGGCATGCGCCCTACTTCCCCTCCGCCGCGCGTGCGCCCCGGATCCGCGCCGCGACCAGCGCCGCGATCTCCGCCGCGCCGGCCGGGCAGGGATGGACCCGGTCCGGAAAGAGTTCGGGGCGCGCGCGGAACGGCGTCGCGAGATCCAGCACTTCGGCGCCGGTCGATGCGGCCACCTGCCGGACGCGCGGTCGGATCTCCTGTTCGAGCACGGATTCGCGGATGCCCCACCTGCCGCCGGCGAAGACGGGCGGCGGCAAACAGAGGATCACGCGCGGATGCGAGGGCCGGGCCTGGAATTCGCGGACCATCCGCTCGTAGTCCGGCACGAAATCCTCCGCGTAGCGGTCCCAGCAGTACGGCTTCGAGTCGTTCGTGCCGACGCAGATCACGACCACGGACGGATCGCTCGCCAGCGCCCGCCCGTAGGCGAGCCGGTCCGCCCGGCGAATCAGCGTCCGCCCGCCCGCGCCCCAGTTGCCGACCTCGTAGCCGGCGCCGAGGAGCTGTCCGAGCCGGGCCGGATAGCTCTCCGGAAAGGACTTGTCGGCCGCCTGCGGCGTACCCACGCCCTGGGTGATCGAATCGCCCACGCAGGCGATGCGAATGGCAGCGGCAACGAGCAACGATGCGAGCATGGCAGCCTCCCTTCAGCGGATGAACAGCGAAAAACCGATTTTCTTCAGCGGATAGGCGAAGGTCATCGCGTCATCGCGGCCGTAGGACCACGCGCCCATCTGCCGCTCGGTGCGGCCCGGCGGCAGCACGACGGCGTACGGCGTCCTGATGATGTTCAGCGACGCGCGCGTCGTCTGGCCCGCCTTGTTGGTGCCGAGGCCGACGACGATCTCCCACCGGCCGTCGCCGTCCCAGTCGGCCGCCAGCAGCGACGCCATGTACCAGTGCTGCTGGCTGCCCGCGCACCACTGGTCGGCATCCGCCCCCGGCTGGGTCGAGAACAGGGCCCGCGGGAAACCGGGCAGCACCGACTTGGCGACCGGATCGTAGGCCATGATCTGGCGCGCCCGCCGGTTGTCGTTGAACTCGGCGGTCGAGCAGCCGTAGACGATTTCCGGCACGCCGTCGCCGGTCAGATCGACCAGCGCGGGCACCAGCGTATAGCAGAAATACGCGCCCGACGGCACCGGCAGCGTGTCCACGACCGTGAACTCGGCCTCGCCCGCCGTCGAATGGCCCTTATAGATCTTGTCGCCGTAGAGGATTTCGCGAATCCGGTCGCCGTCGCAGTCGAAGAACTGGGCCGCAGCGTGGGAGATGCTCCAGTCGCATTCGGACGCGTACACCGAGAACAGCGTGGCGCCGGTCTCCGAATCGACGATGAACATTCCGCCCTGCGAGTTGCCGTAGGGCGTGTTGAGGCGGTTGTCGCAGGTCGTCTCGACGATGACGATCTCCCGCCTGCCGTCGCCGGTCAGGTCCAGCGCCGTGATGAGTCCGGCGGCCTCGTTGCGCACGAAGTCCAGCTTCAGCGTGCGCTGCAGTTCGCCGGCGGCGTCGAAGATGCCGAGGTCGTACGCCGAGGCGTCGGACGTGGCCTTGGTCAGCGCCAGCACCTCGGGGCGGTGGTCGCCGAGCACGTCGGCCACGCCGACGCGCGTGACGATGCCCGCATCCGCCGCCAGCAGCCTGGTCCAGACCGGCTGCTTCGTCTGCGGCGAAATGACCTTCAGGTTGGCCACGGACGTGTCGCGGGCGCCCGTCACGATTTCCCTGACGCCGTCCCCGTTGAGGTCGTACAGGATGAAGTTCGCGTTGCCGTAGCTCGCGCGGTCGGCGAGGACTTCGTACGAGGCGTCCGCATTCAGCGCACGGATGTCCGAATAGCCCGAGCTCGCATAGAGCAGGCGCGTGCCCTTGCCGTCGCCGAGGTCGGAGAACCGCAGCTGGCTCGCCTGGTTCTGGAACAGGGCCGTGTCGAGGACCGGTTCGAACGCGGTCCGCACGGTCGTGCCGTCGTACTTGAGCATGTAGAGGCAGCTGTCGGCGCAGGCGGAGTCCTCGTCTTGCTGGACGAGCGCCAGTTCGAGCCGGCCGTCCCCGTCGTAGTCGCCGAACGCCATCGGGCCGACCCAGTTGCCCATCGTTCCCGTCGTCGCCGCTCCGGGCGTGCCGAGGACATATTCCTGCTCCTCGAACACGCCCGCGACCTTCAGCTGCGTCACCGCGCCGTTGATCACCTCGCCGGCGATCGTCGGCGGCTTGAGCACGTACAGGTTCACGCCGTTGAGGTCGAGCGTCGCCCCGGCTTCGACGACGAGGCGCCGCACGTAGACGGCCTCGGCGCCCGCCGCCGCCCGGTCGTTGTCGTACTCGTCCACGAGCCTGACGTGCGCCCCCGCCTTCACCTCCAGCTCGCCGAAGGCGTACGGGTCGATGACGCAGTCACGCGTGTCACCGCCGTCGTGCTGCAGCGCCTCAAGCGTCTGGACGGCGGTCCCGTCCCCCGTGAAGACCACCGTCAGGTCGTTGAGATTCCAGCCCTCGCTGCTGCGCGAGCGGACGTTCAGCGAGCCGCCGATCTCCAGGCGGCCGCCCTGGCCGCTCGTCGTCAGGCAGTGGTCGTAGACAAACGGCGTATGCGTGCCGTCGTAGGTCGAGGTGCCGTCCGGATCGCCGCGGAACTCGAGGTCGCCGGCGAGCACGACCGTGCCGCCGTTGAAGTTGATCCCGCCGAAGCTGGACTGGTTGCCGGGATTGGCGTCGCCGGTGCGGTTGTCCAGCGTGCCGAACGCCAGTTCCTGCACCGTCACCGTGTGGCCGGCGAGGTCGAGGAAGGAGCGTCCGCCGATGCCGCCGGTGCCGCCCTGATAGACTTCGAGCCGCCGGGCCGACAGGTCGCCCGCGAGCGCATAGGGAACGTCGTTCCGGTTTTCCTGTCCGATCAGCACCCACAGCTCGCCGTAGTCGTGGCTCGGCACGAGGCGCGAGCCGTCGCCGAAGTTGATGATGCCCTCGCCCTCGAACGTCACCTCCGGCGCAATCTGCGCAAAGTTCGTCTTGCCGTCGTAGTTGTTGCGCAGCGCCAGGACGAAGCCGCGGTTGATGCGGATCACCGTCCGCTCGCCGAGGGCCTGGAAGACGCCGCCGACGCGAAGCGCCGCCGGGCTGGAATTGTCCGGATACTTGACGTTGTCGATCGTCACGACCATGCGCGTCGACGTGAATTCGACCCTGACGTCCGAATTCGTCTCCGAGCCGACCGTCAGCCCGCCGCCGATGCTGTATCCGGTGTTCGCGTGCTTCATCGTCGCCCGTGCGCCGTCCTGGTCGATCAGGAAGTCGTAGTCGCTGCTCAGTCCGTTGGCCATCGGCTGGCCGCCGTCCCAGCATTCTGCCACTTCCAGGCTGGAATCGACCGACGACTGGTCGCCGCCGATCCACCGCTCCGTCGTCGCCGCCGCTGCTCCCAGCACGGGCAGTGCCGCGAGCATGCCGACCATCCGCACCATCGTTTTCGCGCTCATTTGCCTTCCTCCCAGTTGAAGACCAGTTCGTTTGACCAATGTTCGACCCAGTCGGGCTTGAAGCTCAGGTTGCGGCGGGCGACCGAGCGGCGGTACGACAGCTCGCTCACCGCGCCGCCCGCGTTGTCGTTGATGCGGCAGCTGAACCGGATCGGGCGGCCCTCCCGGCGCGCCGCCGCGACCTCGGGCATCTCCGCCAGCGGCACCGACGCCTCGTAGACCAGCTCATCGCCGTCGCGGCGCACGACGAGCTTCGCCGCCGTCACGGCGCCCTCCCCGGGACCGTTCGCCGCATGCGGGAAATAGTGCTTGTTCGGCAGCTTCGGCGCCCGCTCGCGCCAGACTTCCGTGCCGCCGCCGTACCGCGGCGCCACGGGATTGAGGCAGAAGACGTAGTCGCTGTCCCAGTAGGACGAATAGCCCTTGAACATTCCCGGCGCCGACGGATACCACGGCTTCGCCTCGTCCGGCAGCACGTTGAACGCGATCTGGACGTTGTCGTGGCCCTGCCCGCACGGCAGTTCGGGCCGACGCCGGTAGGAATAGCGGCGCACGCCCTCCGGCCAGCGGTGCGCGATCCGCTCGACCCGGTCCTCCCACCGCCAGCCGACGCGCGCGCCGGCAGACGCGTCCTCGGGCGTCACGCGCCCGAGCGAATCGTTGCCCGTCGCGTACTCGCCCGTCACGGACGTCTCGATGCGCGTGCGCACCAGGCCCGCCTCGGCCGGCGCAAAGGACACGGCGCGGATGTGCGGCTTGAGCCAGTTCGCCGTCCGGATCTCCACGCGCAGTCTGCCCTGCGCCGGGAAGACGAGCCGCGAATGTTCGGCTACGGGCCGGTAGTCCAGCCGTTCGAGCTCGCGCCCCGTCGCCAGGTCGGTGAGCGTGATCCGGAAGTGCCGTCGGCACATGTCGTCGTCATCGACGAAGTCCACCGTCACCGTCTCGCCCGCCGCCGGCGCCGCAAGGACGAACGCCACCGCACCGGCCAGCGGCGCCCAGACCTTGCGCGAGCCGCGGACGCGGGAGCGCGTTTCCGCAATCCGCGTCGCGATCGTCTTTACGGGATCGAGCTCGAACGTCTCGGCCGGATAGAAGTCCTCGTCCTCGTCCCGCGTCGCAAAGCGCTTCATGCCCGCATCGGGCGTCGCGTCCCGGACGCGTGCCGCGAAATAGAAGTTCGTGCCGTCCGCCGCGAGGCGCACTTCCGCCTTGCGCGCGCCTTCCGCCGCCGCAGACGCCCCGACGTGCGCCACCATCGGCAGCCAGGCCTTCTCCATCGCCGTCGCCCCGCCCGCGCCCGATTCGACAGTCTGGACGACGGCGTTCGCCCAGGCCGCGCCGATCACCCCGTCCACCGTCGGCGAGGCGTTCGCGATGACGTTGCAGTGGAGCTTCTCGACCAGCCGCTGCTCGCGGCCGTCCTCGGAGACGAAGACGAGTCTGAACGGATAGGCGTTGTCCGCCCGCGCCGCACCGGTGCGCACGGCGACGGGCAACGCGCGCGTCTCGCCGACGGACAGCGTCAGCACGGACGCGTAGTCGAGCTCCAGCCCCGGACTCTCCACGCGCAGCGTACCCCGCACCTCCCGGTTGCTCAGGTTGCGCAGCTCCACCCCGAACTCCACGCCCGGGCCGAACGGACGCGTCGCGTCGCGCATCGCCGGCGCCACGGACGGCAGCCCCGCGATGCGGGCGGACTGCACCGCCGCCCGGAGCCGCGCGGCCGAGCCGGGCGTGCCGTCGGTCCGGAGATAGGTGCCGTTGTCGTCGAGCGTCACGACCAGCGGACTGTCCACCGCGCCGCGGGCGAGGACGTTGCCGCACGCGTCATGCCACACGACGCCCGCGCCCGACGCCAGGGTCATCGTGCCCTTCAGGACCTCGCCTTGCGCGCGCGTCGTCCAGAACGCCGCCTCGCCGACGCGGTTGCGCCCGTCGATGGCAGGCCCGATGTCGCCGCAGACGACGTACGTCAGGTCCTCCGGCGTCTCGCCCGCGAATTCGTAGAGCCACGGCAGCCCCGCCCAGGCCACGCCCCGGAACTCGCGGTTGCCGACGAAATGCTGAAACGCCGCGAGCGCGGGGGCGACCGGCCAGGCATTGAAGCGGCGGATGCGCTCCTGCCGTCCGTCCGGACGATCGACGACGGACGAGATCGGACTCGCCACCACGGCGTTGCCCTGGATGCCGACGAGGCGGTCGTGTCCCGCCGCCAGCATCGCGGCGAGGACGGACGGCACGCGGTCGGGGCTGTTCGCTACCCAGCTTTCCGTATCCCAGAAGCGCGTGCGCCCGTTCCGGTGCCGGCGGTCGCGCAGGAAGCGCGGGTTGCTCGGCTCAAGGCCCTGGTAGTGGAGCGACATGAAATCCAGCCACTTGAGGAACTTCATGTCCCCGTCGCCGAAGAGCTTGTCGAAGGTGTTGGAGGACGAGTCGGCGCCGCCCAGGAGCACGCGCACCCCGGGATTCTCCGCCATCGCCGCTTCGGCCGCCTCGCACATCACCGTGTAGATTTCGCGGTAGCGCAGGTCGTCCGCCCCCCAGCCGGAGATCGAAATGCCCGCCCAAGGCTCGTTCCAGAGCATCAGCGCGTTCACCGGCCCCTTCGGATAGCCGAACTCCCTCACCACCCACTTGACGCGCTCGGCGAATTCCCGGTCGTATTCCGGTAGCCAGACCATGTCGCTCTTGGTTTCGAGCATCACGTCGTCGTCCGTCAGGTGCGGACGGCTCCGCCCGAGCGGCTGGTACCTGCCTTCGCCGGGACCGGCCCCGAACTCGACGCAGACCGGATACCCCGTCGCGTGAATCGCCAGAAGCTTCCCGGCCAGCCGGGCGTACTCGGCCTCGCAGCCCGGCTCGTACGACGGGATGAACGGCACGCCGATGCGATTCGCCGGCGTCCGGAGCCGCGCAATGACCTCGGGATCGTCCTGGTCCATGCAGACCCGGTATTCGGCCAGCCCCGGCCTGAGGTCGGCGCGGATGATGCGCGCGAAGGAACCGACGAAGAGCCGGCCCCGGCCCGTCCGCTCGAACAGCACCGCGCACGTGCCGTACTCCGCCGGCATCGGCAGCTCGATCTCGCGCTCGGCGGCACCATGCGCGGGCAGCGTGAGCGCAACCGGCGCGAAGGGCCGCTCCGCCGCGCAGTCGAGCGCCAGGTCGAACACGTCGTCGCCCCGCGTCACCAGCGTGTACGGCACCAGCAGAAAGCGTCCCGCGACCGGCAGGCCGTCACCCGTCTCGTTGCGGAAGCACACGGTCGCCCGCACCGCCTCGTCCCGGTAGACGAGGTTGCAGGACGGCCCGGCCACCTGCTCCACGCGCAGTTCGCCGTCGCCGCGGTAGTCGCGGCCGAAGTCCTCCGGACGCAGCTTCCACGCGTCCTGCCAGTCGGCGCGCGCGGGGCGGCCGCCGGCCGCCGCCGTCGGCACCCTGGCGAGGCTCTCGCCGGCCAGCAGGACGCCGCCAAGCGCCACCAGCGCGCTGACGAGACGGCTCATCGCGCCCCTCCCGCCGTCGGCTCCAGGCGGACCGTCCAGGCCACGGTCTCGTTCGGATCGAACTCGTACTGCGGCAGCGTCGTCGGCCCGCAGCTGTTGCCGCCAAGCCCGTACTGGCGCACGTCAAGGTTCAGCAGCACGTCGTCCTGGCGCACGGGCGGCGCGTTGAAGCGCTGCTCGCCGCCGCGATGGCGCGCGAACTCCAGGTCTTCCCAGCCGTAGTGCAGCGCCTGGACGAAGAGCGGCTGGGACGCGGAGAAGCGCACGCCCCGGCCGTGCGCATCGGTGAACTCGACCCAGCGCACGTCCGTCTTGCCGCCGTTGTCCTGCGGCCGCACGTAAGCGACGAACTGCTCCTCGACCGTACTGGAGTAGATGCCGAGGAAGCTCGCCGAACAGCGGTCGACGTAGTTCTCCCACGGACCCCGCCCGTAGTAGCGCATCCGCTCAAGCGCCGGATCCAGCCGCAGCGAGAGTCCGAGCCGCGGCACCCATTTCGGGAAGCGCCCGTGCGGCACGGCCAGCTCCTCGACCGTCAGCGCACCGTCCGCGCAGAAGCGCCAGGTCGCGACATGGCGATACCCCGCGCTCTTGCCGCCCGTCACCTCGACGGTTGTGCGCACGAAGTCCGGCCCGACCTCGATCGGCCGCGCGTGATAGCGCAGCTGGCTCAGGCCCGAGCCGAAGAAACCGAGCTTCTCCTCCGGCGCCTCCGACCAGCTCGCGCCGTTCCGCATGCGGATGTCGTTGTCCGTAAACGCCCGGGCGCAGGTGAGGCGCGGACCTGCCGTCAGGCCCGCCGCCGCATCCTTCAGCACCGTCACGCCGTTCATCACCAGTTCGCAGAGCGTGCCGCTCGTCCGCGAGAAGACGGCCTTCGTCCCCGCGCAGGTCGCCGTGACGGCGTCGGCGGTCTCGGTCACGACGGGACGCCCCGCCGGCGCCGCGCCCATTCCCGCGTACGCCGCCGTACTGAGCACGATCTGGTCGCGCGCGACGATCCAGCCCCGCTCGGCCCAGCGCGTCGCCCGCTTCTGGCGGAAGACGAAATTGACCGCCGTCTCGCGTCCCGCAGGCAGCGCCGGCACCGCAAACGGCAGCGGACCGCGCGCGAGCGGCGCGACGTCCGGCACCGCGACCGGCAGCGTGCGGACGCATTCGCCGTCCACGAGCAGCTCGGCGGTGCAGTCGAAGTCCGCCGTCGGCAGGAAGCCGAAGCGATTCTCCAGCTCGAAGCCGTCCGCCGTCCGGCGCACGACGAGATTGCGGTAGACGTGCGCGACCTCGACGAGCTTCGGCGTCACGTTGCGGAGGGCGTCCACGACGCCGTTGCAGTTGAAGTTGCCGGCCCGGATCGGCTCGTCGAAGTCCGCCCCGTAGGCGAGGTGGCGCGCGCACCTTCCCGTCTTCGGATCGAGCCGGTCGATCGCCTTCCAGACGGCCTGGTCGGCCCAGTCCCAGATGCAGCCGCCCGCCAGCGACTCGTAGGCGTAGAAGACGTCCCAGTATTCCCGGAAGTTGCCCATCGCATTGCCCATGGCGTGGGCATATTCGCAGCTGAAATACGGCTTGTTCCCCGTCTGGGGGTTGTCGTAGCCGTGACGGACCTCCCACTCGACCGCCGGCGCCTCGCGAAGCCCGTCGCCGGCCTTGCCGCGTTCGGCGAGCCAGTCCACGAACGGATACATCGTCGAGTCGATGTCCGCATCGCGGTTGCCGCGCTCGAAATGGACGAAGCGCGTGGGGTCGAGCCGACGGACGGCCGCCATCGCCTGCCGGAAGCCGTCGCCGTGTCCCGTCTCGTTGCCCATCGACCAGAAGACGACGCACGGGCTGTTGCGGTAGAAGACGGTCTGGCGCACGTTGCGCTCGACGATGGCCGACGTCCACTCGGGCCGGTTGCCGAGCCCCTCCTGGCCGTACCAGTACCCGTGGCCCTCGACGTTCGCCTCGGCGACGACGTAGAGTCCGTAGCGGTCGCAGAGATCGTACCAGAGGCGATGGTCGGGATAGTGGCTGGTGCGCACGGTGTTGATGTTGTGCCGCTTCATCAGCTCGACGTCGCGGACCATGTCCGCCAGCGTCACGGTCCGGCCGTTGTCCGCGCTCGTCTCGTGGCGGTTGACGCCCTTGAACTTGATCGGCCTGCCGTTGACCAGCACCCGATGCCCGTCGATGCGCTGCTCCTTGAAGCCCACGCGCCGCGCACGGATGTCGTCGCCCTGCCGGAGGACGAGCGTGTAGAGATAGGGGTCCTCGGCGGACCAGCTGCGTGCGGCAAGCGTGGTCCCGCAGGTCGCCGACCGGGAGCCGGACGCCGGACTCCGGAGGTCGCAGACCCGCTGCCCGTCGGCATCGTAGAGCGTGGCCGACAGCTGCCGCCAGTCTCCGCCTTCGACCGTCACCTCCAGCTGCCAGCGCTCGTATCCGCCCGCCGGACGCGTGCGGACGACGAAGTCCCCGATGCCGTCCCAAGGCTCGGCCATGAGCTGCACGCCGCGGTAGATGCCGGAATAGCGCGTCATGTCCTGGTCCTCGAGATAGCTGCCGTCGCACCAGCGGTAGACCTCGACGGCCAGCAGGTTGTCGCCCTCCGGCCGGAGACAGGGCGTGATGTCGAATTCCGACGGCAGGCAGCTGTCCTCGGCGTAGCCGACCTGCTGCCCGTTCACCCACACGTAATAGGCCGAATAGACGCCCTCGAAGCGCAGCACGATGCGACGCCCCCGCCAGGCTTCAGGCACGGTGAAGCGCGTGCGGTAGCTCGAAACGGGATTGTAGTTCGCCTCGCCCGTGATCCGGTCCCGGATGAACGGATATTCCTGCTTGTGCGGATAGTCCGTGTTCGCGTAGATCGGCACCCCGTACCCGCGAAGCTCCACGCAGCTCGGCACGTCGATCTCGAACCAGCGCGAATCGTCGTAATCGGTCCGCCAGAAGTCCTTTTCGCGCAACGCGGGGTCGCCCGTCCAGGCGAATTTCCAGTTTCCGTCGAGCGACCGGACATACGGCGTCTCGAAGGTCAGCCCGTCCGTCAGCGCCGACGCGACCGAGGCGAGCGGCGCGGCATAGGTGCGCGCGGGCAGCCGATTGATCGAATTGACGGCGAGGTTCTCCCAGTCGTTCGTCGCCGCGTCCGCCGCCGTCAGGGGCAGCACAAGCCACAAGCCGAATCCGGCGGCCATTGTGCCTGCGCCTAACCGTCCGCAAATCATCTCTGCATGCCTGAATAAGGGTTGTGCGATTTCAAGACACCCGTTTTGCGCAATTAATTATACCAAAATAACGCAACAGAAAAGTTCGTTTTGCGCACCTCAAAACGCGCGAAAACGGCACTCAGGCCGACCGCAACCGCCCTCCTGCCGGCTGCGCTTGCCAACCGTCCCGACTGTCCGCCACCGGGACCGAGCGCGGCGCGTCATTTCCTGCCGGCGCCGCCTTCCCGGGCGAGGCGCAGCCCCTCGAAAATGTTCAGGCACCCCGCCGGAATGCGCCCAAGCCCGTCCGGACTCATGTTCAGCAGGTAGTTCGCCCCGCGTTCGTGGCAATGGGCCTTGATGGCGAGAATCCGGTCCACCGTCTTGAAGTTCGTGTCGTCGGCCTTGTAGCCCCACGAGTCGTTCATCGTGCCCGGCGTCTCGAAAAGCGCGTCGCCCGCCGACTTGGACGGCAGCTCGTTGTCGCCCGGCGTCGTGTAGTCGCCCAGCCCGTTGCCGATGCGCGAATTGACGAGACAGCCGGGATTGTACCGGCGGACCATGTCCACCAGCTCGCGGCTTTGCGCGGGCGAAATCGTCTGCGGCGTGTCGAACCAGACCAGGCACAGGTCGCCGTACTGCGTCAGGATCTCCTTCACCTGCGGCTTCGCCTTCGCCTCGAAATAGCGCGTGTAGTCCTTTGCGGACGCGTCGGGCCAGTCCCAGTCGTTGCACCAGCTCGAACCGGCGATCGCCGTCCGGCGATGACGGTAGCCGCCGCCGTCGCGCTCGCTCCAGTCGAGATCCTGCGAATAGTAGAGGCCGAGCCTGATTCCGGTCGTCCGGCAGGCCTCGGCGATCTCGCCGACGACGTCGCGGCCGAACGGCGTCGCGTCGACGACGTTGAAGCGCGACGCCTGCGAGCGGAACATCGCAAAGCCCTCGTGGTGCTTGGCGGTGAAGACGAAGTAGCGCATGCCCGCGTCGCGCGCGCGCTTCATCCATTCCAGCGGATCGAAGAGCACCGGATTGAACGCCGCCGCGAGACGGTGGTATTCCGCGTTCGGAATGCGGAAGTTCGACTGGATCCACTCGCCGTAGCGGCTCGACTTGCGCCCCTTCCATTCGCCTGCCAGCAGCGAATACAGGCCCCAGTGGGCCATCAGCCCGAACTGGGCGTCCTTGAACCACCGGCGGGTGGCCTCAAGCGGCGTCTCGGCCGCCACCGCCGGTCCCACGGCGGCAAAGGCCGCCGACGTCGCGAGAAAGTCTCTTCTGGATGTGTTCATTGTCGCTCCAATCGGTTGGTGTTGTCAGTTGTCAGTTCCTCATGGCAAGCCGGCCGCGGCGACAACCGTGCCGCGAAACATCCGGGCCACCGCAATTGTCGAAGCCGATTATACCACAAACAGCCTCCGGCCGTGGCGAAACGGTCGAGACCGCGTGGCGTGTCGGCAAGGAGCAGTTCGCGCGCGTTGAAGAATTCCGAGAACGCGAGGAGGTTGCCGTTCTCCTGGTAGATTTTCTTGTCGTCCTTCTTCGTGGGATTGGCGCGGATGGAAGCGTAGCAGAGCACGGCAATGCTCAGATTCTCCATAACGTTCGTCGCCTGGAAGTTCTGGGCGTTCAGCAGCTGCTCCTTCGTATAGACGTTCACCGCGCCGCCGAAGTCCTGGTTCAGCCGCTGCCTGTACGGGTGGTCGCTTTTCGAGAGGTTCGCAATCGTCTGCGTGAGGATCGCGTCGCTCGGCACGAGCCACACGACGAACTTCGACTTGCCCGTGGGCAGACGGTCGAATATCGTCTTGACGGACGCCGCAAGGAACGTCTTGCCGCCACCCGTCGGCACCTTGATGCACACGTTCGGCACGCCGCCGAGATCGTCCTTGTACGACGGAATGCCAATCGGCAGGGCCGCCGCTCCGCGGCCGCCCATTCCCCGCTCCGCCCAATATTACCGCCACGCCGCGTTGATCCCGCCGGTCTGGTCGAGCGCGGCAAGATAGGCTTCAATGTCGTCAAGGACGTCGCGCTGGTATCGCTTGAGTTCCATCAGTTGCCCTCCCCGGAAATTCCGGTCGTTCCGGATTGTCCGGAAATTCCGGATTTTCCGGAGCTTCCGGCAAGCATCGCCCTCAGCCGCGCCACCTCGGCGCGGAGCGCAGCGTTCTCGCGCTCCAGCGCCGCAATGCGTTCGCGCTGATCCGTGCGGTAGCCAAGTCGTGCGGCCGTCATCCGCTCGCGTATGCCGCCCTGCGTCACGAACTCTTCGTCTTTCTTCGCGATGGTTGTCGCCAGCGCCTTGTCGATCATATGCGACAGGCAGATTGCGCAATTCGCCATCTCGTCGCCAGTCCACTTCTCCAAGTATGGCTGGAACGCGGCGAGATCGGTATGCTCGCGGCAGAATCGGTGCAACGCCGCAAAGCGCGGATTCGCGTTTTTCCATTCAACCAGTCCGTTGGCGGCGAGATAGTCGCCGTAGTCTGCGAGAAGTTCCTGGTTCGATCCGCGCGCCACGCCAAGCAGCTTGATTTCGATTTCAAAGGAGGTCTGCCCGTCGGAATAGCCCTCGATGATGTTCTGTTTCGTGGAACGAGCGGCCTGAACCATTTGGTCAACCGTTCGATCGCCGTATTTCGGCAAGAATCTGCGGCAAAACGCCACCGTAAGCTGATAGAGGATTTCGCTTCGCTGGTAGAATTTGAGTTCGCGCCAAACGGTCGCCTTCCTGAGAACGCTTGGCCGTCCGTTGCGGTATTCAAGCTTGGGTGTCGCCTTGCCGTTCATAGCGGGTTTCCTTTTCCGGAGATTCCGGAAACTCCGGATTATCCGGGTTCTCCGGTTTCGCCGCGCCATACCCCCACTTGCGCTCCAGCACCCGGAACGGCACGTCGTGGTGGTGGTTGACCACCTTGTCTTTCCCGGCCCACTTCAACACCGGCATGTCAGCGCCCCCTCCGCAAACAACGCCCCCGCAATCAGGGCGGCGCTTTCAATTTCGGTTTACGGCGGATTTTTCGGCTGCGGCGGGGGTTGCGAAGAAGCGACGGACCGTCGCTGCGGACTGCTTCGGTCGCCGGTAGATGTCGAAAATGCCTGCGACCGACCCGCCGAACATCGCCGAACAGCTGCGCTCGCAGTACCGTTCACGCGTACGCCCGTCGTTCAGCTGCCAGATGGCGAAACCGCTCACCTCCGGATTCGACCAAAGCGTTTCAAAGATGTCCGTCAGGTACTCGTTCTGATACTCCTCCGTATTGATGGAGGCATTCGCATCCCGAACGCCATACATTCCACCGCAGCCCGACTCGGAGACGATAATGGGCTTGTCCGGATATTTCCGGCGGAAGTTGGCGATGAGTTCGTTGAACTCGCGCGTCACCTTGCCTTTGAGCGCCGCCGGCGTACCCGGCATGGCGGGAATCGTGCCCGGGTACGCATTGAACGCCACGAGGTCGGTATTGGCATGGGAGATGTCCCCCCTGCAGATATTGCAGGCAAAGGACACGAGGCGCCCCGACCGTTCCGCCCGAATCGTCTCGATCAGGCGATCGACGAGCGCCTTGCACTCGGGCTGGGAACTGTTGCACTCGTTCAGGAACGCAGCGATGATGACGCAGGGATGGTTGAAGCTCGCCCGCACCATCTCGCGGGTCTGCTGCACCTGCATCGCGCAGAACTCGGGATCCGTCAGCTCGTTCGGCGGGAACTTGTCGTTGGTGTAGCCCTGTCCGTTGCCCCAGCCGAGCGACTCCTCCCACACGAGCACGCCCATTTCATCGCAGAGGTCGAGGAACCGTTCGCACTGCTGGTAATGCGCCGCACGAATGAAGTTGCCGCCCAACGCCTTGAGGTGCTGCAGGTCGCGCAGCATCGTCGCCTCGCTCGTGGCGCTGCCCTCAAGCGGCGAGGATTCGTGCCGATTGACGCCCCGCAGGAAGATCGGCCGCCCGTTGAGCCAGATTCTGCCGTCGCGCGCCTCGACCTGCCGCAGACCGAAACGCACCTTGCGTCCCGCGACCTCGATTGTCGTGAGATTCGGCTCCACATCGGACCACAGCTTCGCATCCTTCAAGACGCGCGTTTCCTTCGCGCCGCCTTCCACCTCGACTTCGATCGTGCGGGTCTTCCAGTCCAGCGTACGCACGAAGATCTTCGGCTGACGCGCCACCAGCTTCACGCCGTGATAGAACCCGCCGTAGAAATAGAAATCGTAGTAGGGCCGCGCCAACTTCACCCGCGGCCATGCCAGCAGATTGTCCACGGCCGCAAAAAGCGTATGCTCGCCCGCCGCGAGCGCGCCGACCGGAATCTCCAGCCGCGCATAGGGATAGGGATGAATCCCGAGGTCGCGCCCGTCCAACACGAACTTCGCGCGGACGCCCATGCCATCCACCACCAGCACCGCATCCGGCATCGGGGCGGCCAGGATGAACGACCGCCGATAGCAACCCGTGCCGCGCTTCAGGTGCCACTTGGGCTGAACATCCCAACAACCCGGCACCGGCATGACGTCCGTCGCCGCAAAATCGACCTCTCCCGCCTGTTCGAGCGGCTGGTCCTCCGTAAAGCGAAACGCCCACGATCCGTTGAGATTCACCTCGGCCCGCACCCAAACGGCCGTCGCCGCAACCACTGCAAGAAGAAACTGCCTCATGCCGGGTATTTTAGCAAAAAACCCATTCCTCGCCAAACACCCGTGAGCCTGCTCCCGCCGAATGACGACGGCGGCTGGCCGTCATTCGGCCGGCTTCGGCCGCACGCGACGCGTGGCGACGGCGGAAAAGGGATCTTCCGGCCAGTAGTGCTTGGGGTAGCGTCCGCGCATATCCTTGCGCACGAGCTGATAGGCTCCCTGCCAGAACCCGGCCAGGTCTTTGGTGACCTGAATCGGCCACTGGGCGGGCGAAAGCAACGTCATCACGACCGGCACGGTGCCGCCGGCCACCTTGGGCGTCTCCATCAGGCCGAAGCATTCCTGCAACCGCACCTCGACCGTCGGCTCGTCGCCTTCGTAATGAATCAGCATGCGGCTGCCGCTCGGCACCTCCATCCGCGTCGGCGCCAGGCGGTCGAGTTCGCGCCGGTCGTGTCCCGAGCCGGACAAGATGAAATCCATCACCGCCGCAAGGTCGAGCCGTTCGAGTTCGCGCCATTTCGTCATGCCGGAGACAAAGCCCTCCAAGGCGGGAATCAGCGTCTCCGCATCGATCTTCGGCCAGGGATTGCCCGCGCCGAGCCGTGGCGGCACGGCGACGCAGAGACGATTCAGGAAGTCGATGCGCGCCTTGAGCTGCAACGTCTCCTTGGTCCAGCAGGGAAGGTTCGCGACGCCCTTGGCGCGTATGCCGTCCAGCAAGGCCCGCGCCACCTCCCCTTCCCGGCCCCGGCCCTCGTCCCGGACTTCCTTCAGCGTCAGTTCGCCCAGCTGCTTCCGCACGACGCACTTGACGGAATCCGTGCGCCGATCCCATTCGCAGCAAGGTCGATCGACGATCCTGTCGCCGAAAAGCCCGAGCAGCTCGGCCTCGGCGAGCGGACAGCCGAGAAAGACCTTCGCGTCGCCGGCCCGGTCGTCCAGTTCGCAGCAGACGAGATACGGCGCCTTGGACAGCGGGTCTTCCTCCGGCAGGAAGGCGCCGCGGCCGTTCACCATCCGGAACGTCCCGTTGCCGCGGTTCTTCGCCACCCGATCCGGATAGGCGCGCGCCAGCAGCGGACCTTCGCTGCCGACGGCGAAATCGAGCAGCTGCGCCGCCGGCAGCCGGGAAAACCGGCTCGCCAGCCGAAGGATGCGGCGGGAGTACGGACGGTTGGGCGTCTCGCGAATCTCGTCGAGAACCTTGCGGATGTCCGTTTCGGGGGAATGCGCACCCTCCTCCAGAATCGCCGCCAGACACGCCGCCAGCCCCTCGTCGCCGTTGCGGCCCCGTGTGCCGGCGGACGCCGCCAGGCACATATTCGCCAGCCTCGGGTGCATCGCCAGCTTCGCCATCTGCTCGCCTTTCGGCGTCAGCCGTCCGGTCGCGTCAAGCGCCCCCAGCAGCTTGAGCAGCCCGGCGGCCTGGTCCCAGAGGCTCGCCGGCGGCGGCGTCATCCACGGCAGGTCCTCGCGACGCGTCGCCCCCCAGGCGGCGCTCGTCAGCACCAGCGAGCAGAGATCCGCGTCGAGAATCTCCGGCGTCATCTTCCGTGGCCGCGACTGCTGCGCACCTTCCGTCCACAGCCGGTAGCAGACGCCCGCGCGGACGCGTCCGGCGCGGCCGCGCCGCTGCTCGGCGCGGTCCTGCGTCAGCGGCAGCGTCACAAGCCCGGACATCCCCGTCGCCGGCGAGAAGCGCGGCACGCGCATCAGGCCCGAATCGATGACGCAGGTGACGCCCTCGATCGTCACGGAGGTCTCGGCGATGGACGTCGCCAGAATCACCTTGCGCCGGGGGGAAGGCGCGAAGACCCGGTCCTGCTCCTCCTTCGGCAGCGCCCCGTAAAGCGGCAGCACTTCCGCAATTTCCCCGCCGGTCCCGGATTCCCGCGCCGCATCGGCGACCCGCCGGATCTCCCCTTCGCCCGGCAGGAAGCAGAGAATGTCGCCGTCCGTCGCCTTCAGGGCCTTCGCAATCGCCGCCGTCATCGACGTCTCGCCGAGATAGACGGTCTCGACCGGAAACATCCGGCCCTCCGCCCGGATGACGTCCGCATCGCCCAGCTGGGCGGCGACCTCGTCGGCGTCCAGCGTCGCGGACATCACCAGGAGCCGCAGGTCCGGACGGAGCGCCCGCCGCACTTCCAGCGCCAGCGCGAAGGAAAGGTCGCAGGCGAGGGAGCGTTCGTGAAACTCGTCGAAAATGACCAGGCCGACGTCGGAGAGTTCCGGATCGGCCAGGAGCCGCTGCGTCAGCAGGCCCTCGGTGACGATCTCCAGCCGCGTCTTCGCGGACACCTTCCGCTCCAGCCGCACCTGATAGCCGACGGTGCCGCCGACCGGTTCGCCCAGCCTACGGGCAATGAACTGCGCACAGTTCCGCGCGGCGACCCGCCGCGGTTCGAGCATGACGATTTTCCTGCCGGCGAGCCAGGGCGCGGCCAGAAGCGCCGGCGGCACGCAGGTCGTCTTGCCGCTGCCGGGCGGAGCCGTCAGGACGACGTCGCGGTTCCGAGCCAAGGCTGCGGCAATTTCCCCCAGTTTCGGCTCGACCGGAAACATCAGTCAAGGATGCGGACGGTAGGACCTTCGCCCGAATAGGAATCGAGGCCGCCGCCGGCCGGCGCAGCTTCGCCGACGGCCGCCCGCACGGCGCGGAGCTTCGGCCGATCCCCGAAAAGGACGGTGCCGAGGCGAACCCAGGTCGCGCCTTCCTCGACCGCCACCTCGTAATCGCCGCTCATGCCCATCGACAGCCGCGGCAGGCCGATGCCGAGTTCCTGTTCCAGCCGGTCGCGCAGTTCGCGCAACCGGCGGAAATGCGGCCGCGCGTCCTCGGGATCCCGGCTGAACGGCGCCATCGTCATCAGCCCCTCGACCGTCACGCGCGGACACGACTCCATGACGTAGCGCAGCGTCGGGGCGACCTCCTCGGGCCGCATGCCGCTCTTCGACCGCTCGCCGGACACATTGACTTCCAGCAGGCAGTGCGGCTGCGCCCCGATCGCATCGGCCACCGCGTTGATGCGGCCGGCCAGCTTCGCCGAATCGACCGAATGGATGAAGTCGAACAGCTCCAGCGCGTGCCGGACCTTGTTGGACTGGAGCTGGCCGATCAGATGCCACAGCGGGCCGGTCACGCTCGCGGGCTTCTTCCACGCCGCCTCCTGGACCCGGTTCTCGCCGACGATGGCAAGCCCCGCCTCCCAGGCCTCCCGCACGACCTCCGCGCCATGCGTCTTGGTGACGGCGACGATCTCCACCGCCGCCGGATCGCGTCCTGCGCGCGCACAGGCCGCGGCGATCTTCGCTCTCACGCCGCCCAGAATCTCGCTCAGGTCCCTCATGCCAGCTCCACGAATGCCTCGGTCTGGCCGAAGCGGTCAAACGCACAGTCAATCGTCTCCGCCGCATGGGCGTCGGAGTTCAGGACGAAGCGCACGCCCCGCTCGCGCAGCATCGTGCGGAACTCGGCGGACGGATAGGCGTCGTCCAGCCAGCCGCGCGAGATGGCGCCCGTGTTCACTTCGGCCAGCTTGCCGCTTTTCGCGACCGCCGCCGCCGTCTTGCCGATTTCCTCACGGTACCAGTCGGCCCGCTCGTCGAAGTACGGATGCTTGACGTTGAACTTGCGCACGAGGTCGAGGTGGCCGACGACGTCGAAGTCGAAGTTCCGCACCATCTCCCGCTGCTGGCGGAAATACGCCCGGACGAACGCCTCGACGCTGCCGGCGAAATGGTCGCGAATGCCGTCCGCCAGCAGCGTCGGCGAATGGTCGACCGGCACGTGCGCGCCGTCCTCGGCGACGACGAAGTGGATGGAGCCGATGATGTAGTCCGGCGCAATCGCCGCGTAGGTCGCCCGGTCCGGATTCGACCTGCCGGGCACGTAGTCCGCCTCGACGCCGCAGAGGACCCGAATCTGCTCCCGGAACTCCGCCGCCAGCTGGCGGATTTCGCGCGCGTACCGGGTCGCCTTCCCGGAGGTCAGCACCCAGTCCTCGTCCGCCTCGGGCAGCATCGCGTGCGACGAGAACCCGATTGCGCCGAACCCCTTGGCAATCGCCGCCTGGATCACCCGGCGCGGCGTGTCCTTGCCGTCGCACCACGTCGTGTGCGTATGATAGTTCGTCTTCATACGAGCACGTCCTCGACCCTCATCCCGTTCGCAGCCGCCAGCAACATGCCGTAATTGACGATCGGCACGCCGGCGTCCCGCGCCACGCCGATGCGCCGCAGCACCTCGCGCCGGGTCAGCATGCAGCCACCGCACTGGACGACGAGGGCGAAGGGAGCGAGCGGACTGGGGAAGGCGGCGCCGCTGGCAAACTCGAACTTCAGGCGCTTCCCCGTCAGCTTCGCCAGGGCTTTCGGAATCTTCACCGAGCCGATGTCGTTGCACTGGCGATGGTGGGTGCAGCCCTCGGCGATCAGCACCGTATCGCCGTCCTTCAGCGCCGGCAGCGCCCCCAGCCCCTCCGCATAGGCGGCGAGGTCGCCCTTCTGCCGGGCGAAGAGAATCGAAAAGGAGGTAAGCCGGAGGTTGCGCCCGCTCGTCTGGCGAAACCGTCCGACCGTCCGGCTGACGGCGCCAAAGGCCTGGGAGTCGGTCACGACCAGCGTCTCGCCCTCCGCATCCTTCGCCGCCATCGCCAACGTCGGCTCCAGCTCCTCCGGCTGGCAGACGAGGCAAGGCAGGTGCCGGTCCAGGCACTCGCGGATGACCTGCTGCTGCGGCAGGATCAGGCGGGACTTCGGGGCGGACTCGTCAATCGGCACGACGCAGACGACGCAGTCGTGCGCCCGCACCAGTCCGTCCAGCAGTTCCGGCGGCGTCTCGTCGAGCTTGACGGCGGCAATCCGCGCCTTCAGCGCCTCGACGGAATCGCCCCGCCGGTATTCCAGGACGGTGACGTTCCGCCGCTTGCAGGCGGCGAGAAAGCGTTCCCGCGCCTCCGCTTCCCCGCTCCCGCCGTCGGCCGCCGTCTCCCCGCGCACCCACACGGCGATGTCGGTCGTCTCCAGCACCCCAAGCGACTTCTCGACGCGCATCGCCCCCAGTTCGCCCTCGTCGTCCAGTCCGGCGGTGTCGGTGATCAGGCAGGGGCCGAGTGGCAGGATCTCCATGGCCTTGGAGACGGGGTCGGTCGTCGTGCCGGCGACGTCGCTGACAATGGCGAGCGGCTGCCCGGAGAAGGCATTGACCAGCGTGGACTTCCCGGCGTTCCGCAAGCCGAAAAACGCGATGTGGACGCGGTTGCCCCGCGGCGTCTCATTCAGTCCTGCCATTCTGACCTATCCCCTTTCGCTTTAGCCGCGTTTGGCGGCGTCAAAACCGTTGTATGCGTTCATCGCCCGGTCGGGACCGTCCCGCAGGACTGCCGCCGCCGCCTTGACGGCCTCGGCGACGACCAGGTCCATCGTCTGGCGCGTCGCCGGGTCGAACTTGCCGAGCACGTGGGCGACGACGTTCGGCCCGCCCCTGCCGACGCCCAGCTTCAGGCGCACGAAATCCGGCGTACCCAGCCGCTCGATGATGTTGCGGATACCGTTGTGTCCGCCGCAGGACCCGCCCTTGCGCACGCGCATCCGCCCGACGGCCAGGTCGATGTCGTCCTGAATGACGAGCAGGTCGGCGGCGGTCGCGTTCGAATACCGGACGAGCGGCGCGACCGCTTCGCCCGAAAGGTTCATGTAGGTCTGCGGCTTGCAAAGAATGACCGGCAGGCCGGCGAAAGTCCCCCGCGCCAGCAGGCACTTGAACTGCCGCTTCGCCTCCCAGGCGACGCCCGCCTCCGCCGCAATCGCATCAATCGCCTCGAAGCCGACCGAATGCGGAGTGCCGGCATACTGCGCGCCCGGATTGCCCAGCCCGACGACGATCTTCATCGCCCGCCCAGCCCTCCGGTCTCACTCATGGTTGAACAGGTCGTTGATGGACTCGTCGTTGTGCGTGCGCCGGATCGCCTCGCCGATCAGCGGCGCGACCGAAAGCCGCGTCAGCTTGAACGGAAGCTTGGCCGGATCGAAGCCCGCGCGCAGCGGAATCGAGTCGGTGACGACCAGTTCGTCAAGCTGGGCCTCGCCCATCAGGCGCTCCATGCCCTTCTCGGTCAGCGGAAAGTGCGAAACGAACGCATGGACGGACTTCGCCCCGCTATCGCGGCACATCTTGGCCGCGGCGGACAGCGTGCCGCCCGTCGCCGTCATGTCGTCGATCATGATGACGTCGCAGCCGTTCACGTCGCCGACGACGGAGAACGCGTCGACCGTGTCGCCGCCCGTGCGCTGCTTGGCGACGATGGCCAGCCCGCAGCCGAGCTTGCGGCTGTAGCCGTAGGCCGTCTTCGCCCCGCCCGTGTCGGGCGCGACGACGATCGGATTCGCCCAGTGCTGGTCGCGGATGTACTTGAGGATGATCGGCTCGGCCCGGACATGGTCGAGGGGAATGTTGAAGAAGCCCTGGATCTGGTTCGCGTGCAGGTCCATCGTCAGGACGCGGTCGGCGCCCGCGCGCTCAAGGAGATTGGCGATGAGCCGCGCCGTGATCGGCACGCGCGGCTGGTCCTTGCGGTCCTGCCGGGCGTAGCTGTAATACGGCAGGACGGCCGTAATGCGGGCGGCGGAACCGCGCTTCAACGCGTCCATGATGATGAAGAGCTCCATGTAGGCCTCGTTCGGCATCGGCGAACAGGACTGGATGACGAAGACGTCCCTGCCGCGCACGCCGTCGATCACCTGACAGAAGGTCTCGCCGTCGGGAAAGCGCTTGATGTCAATCTTGTTGAGCGGCTTGCCGAGATAGGCGGCGACCTTCTCCGCCAGCGGCGGATTGGCCGTTCCCGAAAACACCATGAAATCATCATTCATCGCGATCATCGCACGTCATCCTTTCACGGGACATATTATAGCATATTCCCCTCGCCGAAGCCCCGCCCGGCAAGGATTCCGCTACGGTCGGGCGTCTCCGGCGCCCTGCTCCCGCTGCCGGGCGTCCGTCTGGTCCAGGTGCGAACGCAGCGACTGCGCGGCGGCCGCGTCCGCCACCAGGCACCGGACGGTCGCCACATACCGTCCGTTCTCGCGGATGCGGCACCCGGGTTCCGAAAGCGAGCGAATCCGGCGGACGACCTGGCTGAACGGGACGAAGCGGTCCAGCACCGGCGAATAGCACCAGAGCGTCGAGAGGTCCTGCGGCCCCTTGATTTCGTCCGCACCGATGCGCAGGACGACCGGCAGGCGGTCGCCCCGCTCCCAGCAGGACGCGACCTCCATTCCGTCCAGCGCCGAACGGCAGGCCAGGGCGATGTCAAGGCGCGTCAGGCCGAGCTGCCGGGCCTTCGACTCGTACAGCTCGTAGTCAAGGCATTCGACCGGACCGTCCCAGTCGCAGTAGGCGACGACGCCCCCCGCCGACGCCCGCGCCGCGTCCGCCAGGCGATCGGCCCTGCGCTGCAGCCGCAGGGGATCGTCGTCGGTCACGGCATAGTCCATCCGCACGCCGCAGGCGTCCGGACCGAAACCTTCCCGCGGCATGACGAGCGCCTCCGGCGCCAGGCGTCCGGCAAGCGCCAGGATCTCGCGGCCAACGTCCCCGCGCACGGCCTCCCCGGCCAGACTGACGATCAGGACCGCCTGATTGGCGGCAGGTTCGTCGACGCGCACCGCCGGCAGCAGGGGCAGCGACATGCCGCCCGCAACGGACAGCGTCCGCCCGACCCCGGCAACTGAACGCACGGCCTCGGACAGCTTGCGCGTCGAGGCGTCCGCCGATTCGATCCGCGTCCCCGCGCGGAACCGCAGGTCGAACGCCAGCGTACGTTCCGCGACCGGTGCGCGCGTATCCAGCGCCGCCCCGATCTCGACGCCCAGGGGCGCCCGCGCCTGCGCGGCTTCCAATGCGCGGACGACGCCCTCGCCCGCGCCGCCGTCCCGCAGGGCGACGCAGACCAGCACGCAGCGCCGGCCGTCGCTGCCGCACAGGGCCTCCGGCGGCTTCTCGCTGCGTTCGAGCGAGAGCCGCAGGTGGTCGCGCAGCATCACCGTCAGGGGCTGCTCCCCCGCTTTCGGCAGCAGCGTATACGACATGTCGAGCAGTTCGGACAGGCGTTCGAGCGCGCGCCCCGGCACCAGGCGCAGGCGGCGCGCGCCGACGTCGATGGCGCCGGCCGGCTCCAGCCGGATGCAGCCCTCGATCATCTTCTTCAGGTCCACGACCGAACATTCGTTCAGGAACCGGCCCTTCCGCAGGCTGAGCGCGACCACCTCCCGCTCCTGGCCGACGAGCCGCACGTCCGCCACCTCCGGCTCGCGCAGGAACAGGTCCCCGAGCTCCAGGGCGCGCAGCTTCAGCTCGCGCATCGACGTTCCCCGCCCCGAAACCGCGAACACGAACGGATAGCTCCGCAGGTAGACGTCTTCGACCCGCAGATCCGTCACCGTCGGCGGCAGCTCGGGCAGGGTCTCCTCGGCCCTGTGCGCGAAATCGAGGCGGACGGTCCGCCGGTCCTGGCCGTCGCCGGCGAGCTTCGCCGTGACCACGAGCGATTCGGGACGGACGACCGTCCGGAGCGAACGGACGCCGTCAACCGTCCGCAACGCGCGTTCGACCGCCGGCAGCACGTCCCGCGCCACCGCGTCGACGCCCGCGCCGGGATACGTCAGGCGCAGGCGCAGCTCCCAATCGGCCCGCAGCGGGCCGGCGGCCAGCACGGCTAGCGCAAGCGGCAGGGACAACAGGGCGCGCGCTTTCATGGCCGCTCCTTGACGGGAAGCACTTCCCGGTTCTCGAACAGCCAGGCCGAACCCAGCACGGCGACGAGGTCGCCGTCCGCCAGCTCGCCGGTGACGACCGCGCGGTCGAAGTCGTTTTCCAGGACGCGGACCGTGCGGCGGTGGCAACGGCCCCGCCCGTCCGGCGCCGGCACGACCAGCCAGACGCTCGGCTCCCCGTCCGCATCCCGGCAGAGGGCGTCCGCCGGCACATCGAACGCCGGCTCGTCCGCCGCGGTCGTCTCCGGCATGAACAGCGTCGCGGACATGCCGTTGAAGAAGTTGACGCCCGGCGGCGTGTCGATGGCGTAGTCGGCGGAATAGACCTGCCCGCCGCTGTCCGTCGTCAGCTCGATTTCGGCGAAGCGCGCCGGCAGGCGGACGTCCGGCCAGGCGGCGACCTCGACTTCGATGCCGGGCACGTCCAGCCGCTTGCGCCAGTCCGCCCGCGCGATCATCCGCTCCGGGACGAAGAAGCGCACGTTGACCGCGTGGCTGTGCAGGCGCGTGACCATCGTGCCGGCCGGGATGACCTGGCCGACGTCGCCGGCGGTCTGGACGACGATGCCGTCGAAAGGCGCCGTGATCCGCGTGTCCGCCAGGTCCTTCTCGGCGATGCGCAGGTCTGCGGCGGCGACCAGCATGTCCGCCTCGGCCTTCGAGACCGACTCCTGGGAAACGCCGCGCGGGACGCTGGTCAGCCGCCGGTACGAGGACTCCGAGCGGCTGGCCTCGTACCTGGCCTTGGCCAGACGCTGGCGAAAGCCCTCGGCGTCCAGTTCCGCCAGGACGTCGCCCTGCCTGACGTCGGAGTCCTTCGCCACCTGGCGCACAGCCAGCTTGCCGGTAACCGGAAAGCTCAGCGAGACCGTGCTGCGGCTGACCAGCGACACCGCATACCGGCGAACCAGCGGCCGGGCCTTCCGGACTTCGGCGACGACGACCGGGCGCACTGCGGCCGCCGGTTCCTGCTCCGCTCCGCCAAAGAGCAGCGCCGTCAGACACCAACCGAGAATCGCTTTCATCTGACCTCCTTTCGCCGACATTCTCCGGGGACAGACCCCCGCCGACACCGGGGTCTGTCCCCCGCCGACAGGGAAGATTGTACTCTTTTCGGGGCGCTGCGGTCGGTTGGAACGACAACCTGCCGAAAAGGCAATGCGGACGCCAGACGGCTTGTTCCGTCCGGCGTCCGCAGCGTCTTGCTGGCGGCTGGCTTAGGCGACCGTGCCGCCCGCCTTCTCGATCTTCGCCTTCGCGGAAGCCGAGCAGGGGACCTTCACGGTGAACTTCTTGGTGAGTTCGCCGTTGCCGAGGATCTTGATCTTCGGCTGCTTATTGTCCGAGAAGCCCGCCTTGGCAAGCGTCTCGACGGTGATCTCGGCACCGGCCTCGAAGCGCTTCTCGAGATCGGCGACGTTGACCGCCAGCGCCTTCGCGTTGAACGCGGCGTTGTTGAAGCCGCGCTTCGGGAGCCGGCGGACCAGCGGCATCTGGCCGCCTTCGAACACCAGCTTGTGCTTGTGACCCTTGCGGGACTGCTGGCCTTTCTGGCCCTTGCCGGAAGTCTTGCCCAGGCCCGAACCGCAGCCGCGGCCGACGCGTTTCCGGCGCTTGCGGGCGCCGGGAGTGTTTGTAAGGCTATTCAGTTCCATTGTCTTTATTCCTTTCAGAAACCGGGGCCGGGCCGGAGGTGGGACGCCGGCCCCTTCCCAGTTAGGCGCGAATGGCTGCGATCTCCTCGGCCGAGCGGAGCTTGGCGAGCGCGTTCAGCGTGGCCTTGACCACGTTGAGGCGGTTCTTGGAACCGAGCGACTTGCCGACCGCGTCACGGATGCCGGCCGCCTCGAGGACCGGGCGCATGCCGCCGCCGACGATCAGGCCGGTGCCGTCCGGCGCCGGCTTGAGAATCACGCGGCCGCCGTCGCAGACGCCTTCGACGTCATGCGGGATGGTCTTGCCCTTGAGCGTGACCTTGTGGAGATCCTTGCGGGCGGCCTCGCCGCCCTTGCGGATCGCGTCCGCGACCTCGTTGGCCTTGCCGAAGCCGAGGCCGACCTGGCCGTCCCGGTCGCCGACGACGATGACGGCGGAGAAGCTCATGCGACGGCCGCCCTTGACGGTCTTGGCGCAGCGGTTGATGAAGACGGTGTGCTCGTCGAGCGCGTCTTCGGCCTCGTTCTCACGACGCCTGTCACGATTGAAAGCCATGGTTACTTGTCCTCCTTCTTGGCCGAGATGGCGACGCCGCCGGCGACGACGGCATCCACGATCGCCGCCACCCGGCCGGTGTACTTGTGGCCGCCGCGGTCGACGACCACGATCGAGATGCCCGCGGCCTTCGCGGCCTCGGCCGCCTTCTCGCCGAGGGCCTTCGCGACCCCGAGATTGGCCTTCTCGTCCTTGAGCGAGTTCGCCTGGGCGAGGGTCCTCCGCGCGTCGTCGTCGATGAACTGCACGTACATGTGCTTGTTCGTGACGCAGATCGACATGCGCGGACGCGCCGCGGTGCCGATGACGCGCTGACGGAGGCGGAGATGCCGCTTCTGACGCTGAACTTTGCGATTGAACATAATATGCTCCCCTTGACGCCGCGGTTAGGCGACCTTCTTGCCCTGTTTGCGGCGGATGTGCTCGCCGACGTACCTGATGCCCTTGCCCTTGTAGGGTTCGGCCGGGTAGTACGCGCGGATACGCGCCGCGGCTTCGCCCACCTGCTGCTTGTCGATGCCCTTGACGGTCACCTGCAGCCCGTCGTTCTCGACGGTGACTTCGATTCCCGCCGGAACCGTGTAGACCTTCGGCGACGCGAAGCCGAGCGAAAGCGAGAGTTCCTTGCCCTTGAGGACGGCCTTGAAGCCGGTGCCTTCGATGGCGAGCTGCTTCTGGTAGCCGGCGGACACGCCGATCACGTTGGCGTTGATCAGCGCGCGGGCGAGGCCGTGGAAGTTGCCGAGCGCCTTGTCGTCCGCACAGGCGACGAGAATGCAGCCGTCCTCCACCTTCGCCGTGATGCCGTCATGCATCGTATAGGACAGCTCGCCGAGCTTGCCCTTGACCGTCACCGTCTGGCCCGCGATCGTGGCCGTGACGCCATCCGCGAGCTTGACGGGTTCCTTGCCGATTCGAGACATTGTCTTTGGCTCCTAATTAAGCGACCGTACAGATGACTTCACCGCCGAGCTTCGCCTTCTTCGCCTCCGCGCCGGACATGACGCCCTTGGAGGTCGAGAGGACGACCAGCCCCATGCCGTCAAGGACGGAGGGAATCTCGGGGACGGAGACGAACTTCCGGAGACCGGGCTTCGAAATGCGCTTCAGCTCGGTGATGGCGGGGACCGCCCTGTCCGTGTACTTGAGCGTGATCACGAGCTTCTTCGGAAATTCGCTCGTCGTGACGACGTCGGCGAGGTAGCCGGCCTCCTTCATGACGCGGGCGATCTCGCCCTTGAGGTTGCTGGCCGGCGTCGTGACGGAGAAAAGGCGGGCCTTCTGTCCGTTGCGGATCGTCGTGAGCATATCGGAAATGGGATCCGTTGTCATTTCAGTTGATTCCTTTCCTCTTTGTTACCACGAGGCCTTGGTGACGCCGGGGATGAGGCCGGCGACCGCGAGTTCGCGGAAGCAGAGACGGCAGACGCCGAACTTGCGCAGATAGGCATGGCGACGGCCGCAGCGCTGGCAGCGGTTGTACGCGCGCACCTTGAACTTGGGCGTCTTCTTCTGCTTTTCGATGAGACACTGCTTAGCCATGATTAGTTCCTCCCTGCGAACGGCATGCCCATGGAGTTGAGGAGCTCCTTGCAGGCCTTGTTGTCGGTGGAAGACGTCACGAAGGTGATGTCCATGCCGGAGCGGGCGGACGATTCCACGAGTTCCGGGAAAATCGTATGCTCCCTGACGCCGAGCGTGTAGTTGCCGGCGCCGTCGAAGCCGCGGTTCGGAACGCCGCGGAAGTCGCGGATGCGCGGCAGCGCGACCGAGATGAGCCGGTCGGCGAACTCCCACATGCGCTCGCCGCGCAGCGTGACCTTCGCGCCGATGACCATGCCCTCGCGCAGCTTGAAGTTCGAGATGGACTTCTTCGCCCTGCAGAGCATGGGCTTCTGGCCGGTGATCGCCGCCAGGTCGTCGACGAGGGCCTTCTGCTCGTCCTTGGTGACGATGCCGAAGCCCATGTTGATGACGATCTTCTGCAGGCGGGGAACGAGCATCCGGTTGGTCGTGCCGAGCTTCTGCTCGAGCTCCGCCACCATGCGGCTCGCGTATTCGTCTTTGAGTCTTGCCATGATGTTTCGCTCCTTCCTTAGAGGGCCTTGCCGCTCCTGACCGAGACGCGGGCCTTCTTGCCGTCCTTCTCGCCCGTCCTGACGCGGGTGCCGGCCTTCTTCTCGGCGTCATAGGGCATGAGCTTGCAGAGCCGGACCGGAAGTTCGCGGTCGATCAGGCCGCCGGCCGTCTTCTCGGTGCGGCGCACCGCCTTCTTGTGGACGTTGATGCCGCCCACGATCGCGGTGCCCTTCTTCGGGTTCACGCTCATCACCGTGCCCGTCTTGCCGGCGTCGTTGCCGCTGACCACGATCACGGTGTCGTTCTTCCTGATTCTTGCGATAGCCATTTTGCGCACTCCTTATCAGACCACTTCCGGGGCCATCGAGAGGATCTTCATGTAGTTCTTGTCGCGGAGTTCGCGGGCGACCGGCCCGAACACGCGGGTGCCGATCGGATTGAGCTTCGCGTCGACGAGAACGCACGCGTTCTGATCGAAGTGGACGGTGGAGCCGTCCGCGCGGCGGATCGGATTGCCGGTCCGGACGATGACGGCGGTGGCGACGGAGCCCTTCTTGATGGAGGACGTCGGGGTCGCTTCCTTGATGGCGACGCGGATGACGTCACCGAGGTGAGCGTACTCCTTGCGCTGCTTCAGGATGCGGAAGCACATCGCGCGCTTGGCGCCGGTGTTGTCCGCGACAACGAGGTTCGAGAGTTCTTGCAGCATTTCCGAGTCTCCTTACTTGGCGACGACGCGCCAGCGCTTGGTGGCGCTCATCGGCCGCGCTTCCATGATGGTGACGGTGTCGCCGACCTTCACCGTGTCGGACTCGTCGTGCGCGTGGTACTTCTTCGTCCGCGTGACGACCTTGCCGTAGACGGGGTGGACCTCGCGGTACGAGACCCGGACGTTCACGCTCTTCGCGCCCATCTTGGACACGACGACGCCGCTGCGCACCTTGCGCGCGCCACGATTGACATTTTCCGTGCTCATTAGATCTTAACTCCTGCGCGGGTGATGAACTTGGTGTGAATGCCGATCTTCGTGGCCGCGAGACGGAGGCACTCCCTCGCGACCTCCTCCGAGACGCCGCCGATCTCGAACAGCACCTTGCCGGGGAGGATGACGGCCGCCCAGAACTCCGGATTGCCCTTGCCCCCGCCCATCCGGACTTCAATCGGCTTGCGGGTGACGGGACGGTCGGGGAACACGCGGATCCACAGCTTGCCCTTGCGCTTCATCTCGCGGTTGATCGCAACGCGGCAAGCCTCGATCTGGGTCGCCGTGAGCAGGCCGCGCGTCAGCGCCTTCAGGCCGAACTCGCCGTACGCGAGCTCCGCGCCCGAAGTGGCGTAACCGGAACGGTTACCCTTGGAAACCTTGCGGAACTTGACTCTCTTGGGCATCAAAGGCATGGCTTACCTCGCTTCCTTCCTGTCTCCGCGCTCGCGACGCTCGCCGCGACGGCCCTCGCCCCGGGGGGCGCGCGCCTGGAAACCTTCCCGCTTGCAGATCCACACCTTGATGCCGATCTTGCCGGCCGTGGTGTTGGCTTCCGCGAAACCGTAGTCGATGTTCGCGCGCAGCGTGTGCAGCGGGACCTTGCCCTCGCGCGACCACTCGACGCGCGCGATTTCCGCGCCGTTCAGGCGGCCGCCGGCGTTGACCTTGATGCCGTCGACGCCCATGTCCATCGCCACCTTGATCGCGCGCTTCATCGCCCGCTTGAGCATGATGCGGCGCTCGAGCTGGAGGGCGATGTTCTCCGCGACCAGCTGCGCGTCGGCGTCGGCGCCCTGGACTTCCCGGATCTCGAGATAGACCTCCTTCTTGGTCATCTTCTCGAGGTCGGCGCGGATCGCCTCGACGTCACCGCCCTTGCGGCCGATGATGACGCCCGGACGCGCGCTGAACAGCGTGACGCGCACGCGGTTGGCATAGCGCTCGATCAGGATCTTCGAGAGGCCCGCCTCGGCCAGCCGCTTCTTGCAGGCCTCGCGGATCTTCTGGTCTTCGATAAGCAGCGCGCCGAAAGTCTTCTTGGGCGCGAACCAGCGGCTGCCCCAGGCGTGGTTGACGCCGACGCGGAAGCCGACGGGATTGACTTTCTGTCCCATTATTTGCCTTCCTTCCTGGCGTCCGTGAGGATCACCTTGCAATGGCACATGCGGCGGGCGATCGGATGGGCCGATCCGCGGGCCGTGGGCCAGTAACGCTTCATGCGGACGGACTCGTCGAGGACGCAGAGCCTGACCGTGAGGTCGCCGGCCTCCTTGACGCCGTTGTTGTTGGCCGCGTTCGCGACCGCGCTCAAGATCGTCTTCCGGATGATCCCCGCCGCCTTCTTGGGCGAGAACTCGACGAGCTTCAGCGCCTCCGAGGCCCGAAGCCCCTGGCAGGCGCGAGCGAGCGGACGGCCCTTGGCCGCCGACATGCGCGCGTTGCGGGTGATCGCGACGAAGGAACCCTCAAGCTCGGACTTGGCCTTCGCCGCGTCGTTCTCGCTGCGCGTCAGAATGTGTTCACCTTTCTTCATTGCCACTCCTTACTTCGCGGCCTTGGCGGCCGAGTTGCCGTGCGACTTGAACGTGCGCGTCGGGGCAAACTCACCGAGACGGTGGCCGACCATGTTTTCCGTGATGAAGATCGGCAGGTGCTGCCGTCCGTTGTGAATCGCGAACGTCAGGCCGACGAACTCGGGGAGGACCATCGAACGACGGCTCCACGTCTTGATCGGCTGCTTCTTGCCCGCGGCCTGCATCTTCTCGACCTTGCGGAGGAGGCTGTCCTCGACATAAGGCCCCTTCTTGAGAGAACGTGCCATGGATTATTTCCTCCTCTTGACGATGACCTTGTTGGACGCCTTCCGCTTCGCGCGGGTCTTGCCGCCCTTCGCGAGCTGACCCCACGGCGAGCACGGGTTCGTGCCGCCGGACGTGCGGCCCTCGCCGCCGCCCATCGGGTGATCGACCGGGTTCATCGCCACGCCGCGCACCGTCGGGCGGATGCCCAGGTAGCGCTTGCGGCCGGCCTTGCCGAGCTTGATCGAACCCCAGTCCCGGTTGCCGACCGAGCCGACCGTCGCGAGACAGCGGCCGTCGAACCGGCGGACTTCGCCCGAAGGCATCTTGAGCGTGACGACGTTGCCGTCGCGCGCCATCACCTGACAGCTGTTGCCGGCCGAACGGCAGACCTTCGCGCCCCGTCCGGGAACGAGCTCGATGGCGTGAACGGAGAGCCCGAGCGGAATCTGGGCGAGCGGCAGGCAGTTGCCGACCGTGGCCTCGGCCTTGGGTCCGTTCATGACCTTCATGCCCTGCTTCAGCCCCTCCGGCGCGAGAATGTAGCTCAGCGTGCCGTCGTCGTACCGCAGGAGGGCGACGTAGGCGCTGCGGGTAGGATCGTAGCCGATCTCCCTGACCGTCGCCTCGACGCCGAACTTGTTGCGCTTGAAGTCGACGATGCGCATGCGCTGCTTCGCGCCGCCGCCGCGGTGGCGGCAGGTGATGCGGCCCTGGTTGTTGCGGCCGGCGGTCTTGCGGACGGCCTCCGTCAGGCGCTTCACCGGCTTCTTCTCGGTGATCTCCTCGAACGTCGCGGACTCGCGGAAGCGCATGCCGCACGAGCGGGGCTTGTATGTCTTGAGTGCCATAGTGATCAGTCTCCTTACGCGAGCTCGATGCGCTCGCCTTCCTTGACGGTGACGACGGCTTTCTTCCAGGTCGCCTCGGTCTTCGCCCGGCGCGTGCCGCGGACGTACCGGAGGCCGCCCTTCATGTTGGCGGTGCGGACCGCGAGGACGTGGACGCCGAAGGCCAGCTCGGCCATCGCCGCGATCATCGGCTTGCGGGCGTCGGTGGCGACTTCGAGGAGATAGCGGTTCTCGGCCGAGAGCCGGGCCCCCTTCTCGGTGATCAGCACGTTACGGATGACGCCGTTGGTCTTCGCTTTCAGTTCTGCAGTGGTCATGGCCTCTCTCCTTACTTGGCGATGCGCGCCATGAGGTCGTCGAAACCGGCCTTGTCGCAGACGAGCTTGCGGTTCGCGAGAACCGTGTACACGTCGAGCGCCCGGGAGGTCGAGTAGTCGATGCGCGGCAGGTTGGAAGTGACCAGCACGACCGTGTCGTCAACGTCCTTCTGGACGATGCACGCGGTGCGGTCGATGCCGAGCTCCTTCAGGAACTTCGCCATGAGCTTCGTCTTCGGCGCCTCGAACTCGAACTTGTCGACGACGATCACGTCGCCGGCGACGAGCCGGTCGGAGAACGCGCGCGCAAACGCCAGCGCCATGACCTTCTTGTTGATCTTCTGCGCGAAGGAACGCGGCTTCGGGCCGTGCGCCACGCCGCCGCCGCGCCACACCGGCGACTGGCGGAAGCCGGCGCGCGCGTTGCCCGTGCCCTTCTGCTTCCACGGCTTCTTGTTCGAACCGGCGACTTCGCCCTTGCCCTTGGTGCACGCCGTACCCGCGCGCATCGCATTGCGAATGGCGGTCACCGCGTCCTTGACGGCCTGAGCGCCCCGATCGAGCGTCAGCTGGGCCTGGTCAAAGGATGCTTCGATCTTCTTCATGGTTACTTGGCCCCCTTCCTGATGTTGTTCTTGAGGGACTTGCGGACGATCACGATGCCGTTGCGGGCGCCCGGAACCGACCCCTTGACGAGCAGCGCGTTGTCCTCGGCGCGAATCGCGACGACCTCGAGGTTCACCGCCTTGCGGTTGACGTTGCCCATGTGGCCGGGCATCTTCTTGCCCTTCTCGATCCAGCCCGGGAGGTCGCGCGCCGCCAGGCCGCCCGTGCGGCGCTTGGAGTGGCCGCCGTGGGTCATGTTGCCGCCGGCGAAGCCGTAGCGCTTGATGACGCCGGCGAAGCCCTTGCCCTTGGTCACGCCCGTGACGTCGACGTACTTGACGCCCTCGAAGTTGGCGACCGTGACGGCCTTGCCGACTTCCAGCGTCTCGCCCTCGTCAAGCGCGAATTCCCGCAGCACCCGCATCGTCTCGACGCCGGCCTTCTCGAAGTGCTTCTGCAGCGGCTGGGTGAGCCGCTGCTTCTTCTGGACGCCAAAGCCGACCTGGGCCGCGACGTAGCCGTCGTTCTCCAGGGTCTTGAGCTGGACGACCGGGCACGGGCCGCACTCGATGACCGTCACGCACGTGCAGTTGCCCTCGGCGTCGTAAACCTGGGTCATGCCGATCTTCTTGCCGATCAAACCTTCCATGACGCCCTCCTATCAGACCTTGATGGTGATGTCGACGCCAGCCGGCAGATTGAGCTTCTTGAGCTCGTCGATCGTCTGCGCGGTCGGGTTGACGATGTCGAGCAGGCGCTTGTGCGTGCGCATCTCGAACTGGTCCATGGACTTCTTGTCGACGTTCGGCGAACGGTTCACGGTGAACCGCTCGACGCGGGTCGGCAGCGGGATCGGCCCCACCACCTGCGCACCCGTGCTCCGGGCCGTGTCGATGATGCCACCGACGGCCTGGTCCAGCACACGATGATCGTATGCCTGGAGGCGGATGCGTACTCTCTGCTGTTGCATTTGCGTACCTTTTTCTATGGTTCCTGTTGACCTGGCCTCCGACTTCCCTCGCTCTCGGCGGACTCCACCCGGAGTAGCCGCCGGAAGCCCGTTCAAGGCGCTCCGCGCGCGGTTTCGTCGTCAGCCAGCATCCCCGCAAAACCAAGCCGCCCGCGGGCACGTCCGTGACCGCGAGCGGCGCTCGACGGTCACGACGCGACGGGATCTACCTGCCCGTATCGCGACCTCTCCTTGCGAGAATTGTGGCGTAGTATATCAAAAAATGCGGCTATCGCGCAAGGGGGTATGTCGGGAGTGTCGTGTGGTTAGCAAAAGTAGTCGATTGAAGAAGTAAGTGGGCAGTGGCGGCGGAGAAACCTGGCCGTT
>JBJEWA010000078.1:0-11455 GCA_051884805.1 Kiritimatiellia bacterium
CTGATCAACCAGCTTCTGCACACGGATTATCTGGAGCATGCGGGCATCAACGAGTTTGAGCATATCCGCGAGAACCTGCGTGCGCTGATCAAATACATTCCCTCCGGCAGAATGACCTATGTCACCAACTTTGCGGACGAGCTGCTGTCTATGGATTGGAATAAGTCCGAACTGGAAAATGACGATTTGCAGAACTACAAGCTGAAAGCGGAATTCTATATTCGTCAAAACCAGGATAATGCGGTTATCGCCAAACTGAAGACCAATCAGCCGCTGACAAGCGCGGACGTGAAAGTGCTGGAGGGCATTCTGTGGAGTGAGGTCGGTACGAAGCAGGACTACGAAAACGAATACGGCAGCAAGCCGCTGGGCGAGTTTGTCCGGGAAATCGTGGGTCTGGATATGAATGCGGCCAAGGAAGCTTTCGCGGAGTATTTGGATGACGCTTCTCTTGACAGCAATCAAATCTACTTTGTCAATCAGATCGTGGAATACATTGTCCACAATGGACTGATGAAGGATTTGTCTGTCTTGCAGGATGCGCCCTTTACGGACAACGGCAGCATCGTGGAAGTGTTCACCGACCCCTCCGTGTGGTCCGGCATTAAGAAGATTATCGAGCAAATCAATGCCAATGCCATTGCGGCGTAAAGGCTTTTGCTGCTCAACCCGCGCGATTCAGCGTTTTCAAGCCGGTGCTGTGAAGTCTCGATTTTCCTTTCGGCAGTACCACAACGAACGCCTCGATTCCTCGGCTGGCTTCATCCCGGCTGATACGCAGCTGTTGATGCGAATAACCTTGAGCTTCCGGTCAGAATCGGCTATCGCTCGGCGCGCAGGGCGGGGTCGAGGCGGTCGCGAAGGACGTCCGCCAGGTGGTTGAAGGCCAGGACGAGGACGAAGATCGCCGCCGTCGTGAACGCCATCTCCCACCAGACGCCCTGCCAGAGCCGGAGGCGCGCGCTGCTGATCATCACCCCCCAGCTCGGCTCGCCCTGCACGCCGATGCCGAGGAAGGAAATGAACACCTCGGTCGAGACGGCGGACGGGAAGCGAATCGAGAACTGCACGAGGATGACGTGCGCCACGTTCGGCAGGACGTGCCGGAACAGAATCCGCAGCGGCGAATAGCCGAGTGTCCTCGCCGCCTGCACGTAGGCCCGGTCGCGGTGCTTGATCGTCTCCGCACGGATGGTCCGGCAGGTCCCCACCCAGGTGGTGAAGCCGATGCCGAGGTAGATGCCGGGCAGCCCCTGCCCGACGACCAGCGAGATGGCCAGGACGAACAGCAGTCCCGGCATCGAGGCGACGGTCGCGCAGAGCCAGACGACGATTGCGTCGGTCCTGCCGCCGAAATAGCCGCCGAGCAGCCCCAGCAGCACGCCGAGGGGAATCGCGATGAGCGAGGTGACGACGCCGACGTGAAAGGCGATCCGCGTACCCTGCGCCAGCCGGAGCGCCACGTCGCGCCCGAGGCCGTCCGTGCCCATCCAGTGCCGGAGGGACGGCGGTTCGTAGCGGCAGGAGGCGTCGATGCGGTTGTAGGCCGGCGTGACGTCGCGCCAGCGGGCGATGCGGTACTGGACTTCGCCGAAGGCGGCGACGGCGGCGTAAAGCGCCAGCACCGCCAGGCAGACTCGCGTCGAGAGCCTCAAGCCGCCTACGTGTAGCGCAGGACCTCGTCGACCGTCGTGTAGCCGTCGAGAATCGAGCGGATGCCGTCTTCGCGCATGGTCCGCATGCCGAGTTCGCGCGCCTTCTCGCGGATGAGCAGCGTCGGCGCGCGGTTGTTGACGAGTTCGCGCAGGGGCGGCGACATGCGCAGGTACTCGAAGACGCCCTTGCGCCCCTTGTAGCCCGTGCCGTTGCACGTCTTGCAGCCCCGGCCGAAGTAGAACGGACGCCCGCCGATCTGATCGCGCGTCATCTCGATGCGCTCCAGCGTCTCGTCGTCCGGCTCGTACGCCTGCCGGCACTCCTTGCAGCAGGTGCGCACGAGCCGCTGGCCGAGCACGCCCTCAAGCGTCGAGGACAGCAGGTACGGCGCGACGTTCATGTCCACCAGGCGCATCACCGCGCCGGCGGCGTCGTTGGTGTGCAGGGTCGAGAAGACGAAGTGGCCGGTCAGCGCGGCCTGCACGGCGATCTCCGCCGTCTCGAGGTCGCGGATCTCGCCGATCATCATCACGTCGGGGTCCTGACGCAGGAACGCGCGCAGCACCTTGGCGAAGGTGTTGCCGGCGTGCGCGTCGATCGGCACCTGGACGATGCCGTCCACGTTGTATTCGACCGGCTCCTCGGCCGTCAGCAGCTTCGTGTCGATCTGGTTGATGCGGCGGAGGACCGAATAGAGGGTCGTGGTCTTGCCGGAACCGGTCGGCCCGGTCACGATGAAGATGCCGTTCGGCTTCTCGATGTCCAGCGTGACCTGCTCGTAGACGTCCTCGGGCAGCCCGACGTTCTCCAGGTCGAGCGAGGTCGTCGTCTGGTCGAGAATGCGCATGACGACCGATTCGCCGTGCGCCGTCGGCAGGCAGCTCACGCGGAGGTCGACGGGGCGCCCCGCCACCGTGAGCGCGATGCGCCCGTCCTGCGGGACGCGGCGTTCGGCGATGTTGAGGTTCGCCAGGATCTTGATGCGCGAGATGATGGCCGGCGCCATCTTCACGTCCGGCGCCTTCATCTCGTAGAGCGCGCCGTCGACGCGGTAGCGGATCTTGAAGTCGTTCTCGAACGGCTCGACGTGGATGTCGGCCGCGTGATCGACGACGCCCTGGTAGAGGACGAGGTTCACGAAGCGGATGATGGCGGACGAGTTGGCCGCGTTCTCCATCGAGGCGATGTCGTTCGACGCCGCGCCGGCGGACAGCGTCTCGTCGTCCGTCATGCCCTCGCCGAGCGACTTGATCAGGTCCGCCACGGACTCGTTCGCATCGCCGTAGTACTGGGCGATGCGGTCCATCACGTCCTTCTCGCGGGCGAAGACGAAGCGCACTTCCTTCGACAGCGTGAACAGCATCTCGTCGGAGATGCGCGGATCGACCAGGTCGAAGGTGGCGAGCGTCACGGACGTGTCGTCCGCCGCGACCGGGAAGACGTTGTACATCCGCGCCGTCGATGCCGGAATCGCCTCGGTGACTTCCGTCTCGATCGTCATCGACCCGAGGTCGATCGCCTCCGCGTCCTGATAGGCGGCCATCGCCGCCAGCAGGGAGTCCTCGTCGAGGACGCCCTGGTCGATGACCTGCTGGCGGACGGTCTTCGACTCGGTCCGGGCGAGGTCCTCGATGTCCTTCGCGCCGGCCTCGTCGACGTAGCCGTTCTGAATGAGAATCTGCAGGATCTGGTCCATTTACGCTCCGTACCCCTCTTCCTTGAGCTTCTGGACGACGGAATCCGGGTCCTGGGACTTGGTGATGAGTTCCTCGTAGGCGATCAGCCCCTGCTTGAAGAGCGCCGCCAGGTGCGAGTCGAGCGTCTGCATGCCGAACTTCGCGCCCGTCTGCAGGTCGCTCTTGATCATGTTCGTCTTGTTGTCGCGGATGCGCGAGCGGATCGCGTCCGTCGTCGTCATGATCTCGAAGGCCGCCACCCGCCCGCGCACCTCGCCGTTCGCGTCGAGCTTCGGCAGCAGGATCTGGGAGATGACCGCCTGCAGGCCCGCCGCGAGCTGCGTGCGGATCTGCGCCTGCTGGTTCATCGGGAACGCGTCGACGATGCGGTCGATCGTCTCCGCCGCGCCCGTCGTGTGCAGGGTGCCGAAGACGAGGTGGCCCGTCTCGGCCGCCGTGATCGCCGCGGCAATCGTCTCGAGGTCGCGCATTTCGCCGACGAGGATCACGTCCGGGTCCTGGCGGAGCGCGCGGCGGATCGCCTCGGCGAACGTCGGCACGTCGTCGCCGACCTCGCGCTGGGTGACCAGCGAGTTCTTCGAGGTGTGGTAGAACTCGATCGGGTCCTCGATGGTGATGATGTGGACGTTGCGCTCCTGGTTGATGACGTTCAGCATCGACGCGAGCGTCGTCGACTTGCCCGAACCCGTCGGGCCGGTCACCAGGATGAGCCCGCGCGGCTTGAACAAAAGCTCCTTCACGACCGGCGGCAGGCCGAGCTGCTCCATCGTCAGGAGCGTGTTCGGAATCTGGCGGAGGACGGCGCCGTAGCGCTTGCGCTCCTTGAAGATCGACACGCGGAAGCGCGTCCCGTCCGGATGCGCGAGCGCGAAGTCGGCGCCGCCGTTCTTCTCGACCTCGTCCATCTTGTTCGGGTCGCTCGAGTTCGCGACCATCTCCCGGCAGAGGCTGTAGGAGTCCTCCTCGGTCAGGTCTTCGTCCGCAATCGGCAGGAGCTCGCCGTGCACGCGCAGCTTCGGGGGCATATGCGCGCGGATGTGAAGGTCGGAGGCGCCCTCGTCGATCGTCGCCTGCAGCAGGTCGCTGATGTGAATGTCCATAAGGGAGTGTCGTGGTGGTTGTGGGGGCTGTGTCAGTCGGCGTCGCCCATTGTCACGCGCAGCACTTCGGAGAGCGAGGTCATGCCGGAGGCCACCTTCAGCATGCCGTCCTCGCGCAGGGTGCGCATGCCCATCTCGCGGGCCCGCTGCCGGAGCAGCGTCGCCGGCGCGTGGTCGAAGATGAGGCGTTGGATCGTGTCGTCGACCTTGAAGATTTCGAAAATGCCCTTCCGGCCCTTGTAGCCGGTCTTGCCGCACCGGTCGCAGCCGGCGCCGTGGAACATCGTCTCGGGCACGGTCGCGCCCGTTCCGGCCGCCAGGCCCGTCAGCATCCGGAGCTCGCGTTCGGTCGGCGCATAGCTCTCCTTGCACTGCTCGCAGATCGCCCGGACGAGCCGCTGCGCCATCGCCGCGCGGAGCGCCGAGGCCACGAGAAACGGCTTCACGCCGATGTCCAGCAGTCGCGTCACCGCCGACGGCGCGTCGTTCGTGTGCAGGGTCGAGAACACCAGGTGGCCCGTCAGCGCGGCCTCCATGGCGATGTCGGCCGTCTCCGCGTCGCGGATCTCGCCAATCATCACGATGTTCGGCGCCTGGCGCAGGATCGAGCGCAGCGCCGCGGAGAAGTCGAGCCCGACGTCCTTGTTGACCTGCACCTGGTTGATGCCGCTCATCTGGTATTCGACCGGGTCCTCGACCGTGATGAGCTTCTTGTCGGGCGTGTTGATCTGGCCAAGGCAGGCGTAGAGCGTCGTGGTCTTGCCGGAGCCGGTCGGTCCGGTCACCAGCACCACGCCGTCCGGCAGCTTGATGAGCCGCTCGAACGTCGTCTGGTCGTCGGAGAGGAAGCCGAGCTGCGGCAGGCCGAGCGAGAGGTTCGACTTGTCGAGGATTCGCATGACGATCGACTCGCCGTGGTTCGTCGGAACCGACGACACGCGCAGGTCGAGGTCCTTGCCGCCGACGGAGATCTGGATGCGCCCGTCCTGCGGGATGCGCTTCTCGGAGATCTTCATCTTCGACATGATCTTGAAGCGGGAGATGATCGCCCCCTGCAGGCGCTTCGGCGGCGAGTCCATCTTGCGGAGCGCGCCGTCGATGCGGTAGCGGATGCGGAACTCCTTCTCCATCGGCTCGATGTGAATGTCCGACGCCTTCATCTTGATGGCCGTCGTGATGATCATGTTCGCCAGCCGGATGACCGCGCCGTCGGTGCCGCCGGAATCGTCGCCGGCCGCCTCGTCCTCGCGCGTGGAGACGGTCTCGGCGTCGCCCGAGGGATAGAGCCGCTCCATCGCGGCCCGCACCTCGCCGAGCGGCGCCAGCACGGCCTCCACGTCCTTGCCCGTCAGCACGTAGCGCAGGGAGTCGATGGCGTCGTAGCCCATCGGATCGACCAGGGCGACGGTGATGGAAGTCTCGTCCGCCACCACGGGGACGACGCCGTACTTCTTCGCGATCTCGGCCGTCAGGGAGCCGGCGGCCGCGTCGGAAATCGCCTCGGCGTTGACATGGCAGTACTTGAGGCCGAACTGGTCGGCGATCGTTCCGAGGACGGAGTCCTCGTCGACCGACCCGCCCGCGACCAGCACGTCGAGCGTGGTCTCGTTGGCGGCCTTCATGGACTGCCGGGCGGCCTCGACCTGCCCGGCTGTCAGATACCCGCGCTCCAACAGGAGCTGGATGACGTACTCGTCGTTGCTTGTCATTTCAGTTTGCGCGTATCATATCACAAAAAGCAGTCGTTCCGCAAGCGTGCGGACGGGCCGCGCCGCCGCCCGGAAAGCCCGGGGCGGGCGCCCTTCCGCGCGGCTTGCGCCGCCGCCGGGGCGCTAGTCCGCCAGCGGCTCAAGCGCATAGGCGTCGGCCACGGCCGCGTAGCGCCAGCCGCCGGCAAAGCTGTCGTCGCCCTGTCGCGCGGACGGCGTGACCGTCAGCGTCGCACCCGGCTTCAGCTCGACTTCCGCCAGCGTCTGCCAGTTGCCGGAGCCGGGCAGCTGGCACCACTCGTGCTCCAGCACGATCGCGTCGCCCTGGCGCACCACCAGGTGCGCGACCGGCGCGTACGCGAGGTTGAAGAGATGCGGCACGAGGCCGCGCAGGCGATAGCGGCCCGCCGCCTTGACCGGGAGCGGATAGGTCGCCCGAGAGTCACGCGACTTCGCGTAATGCGTGCGGTCGCCCCGCTGCCCGCCGCAGCAGTTCCAGTCGAACCGCCACTTGCCCTCGAAGGTGACGGACGGGTCCTCGTCGTCGATCACCGCCCAGCTGGCCGTCTTCGGATCGGGCCGCCCCGGGAAGTCGCCGCCGAGACGGTCCTGGAGTTCGCGGGCATGCCCCTGAGTGTAGAGTTCGCGCGGCGAATAGCCGCCCTTGGTGCAGAGCGCCGCCGCCTCGCCGACCGCACAGCCCAGCTGCGAGAGCGTGTTCATGACCCGCGGCGAGCCGAGGCCGACGTGGGTGCAGCTGAAGCAGCGCCCCGCCATGAAGAGGTTCGGGACGTTCCGCGAGTAGAGCGAGCGGTAGGGAATCCAGTAGCGCCCGAAGTGCGGCTGTTCGCAGCGGGTGAGGAACGGGATCTTCTCGTCGATGGTGTAGTGGAGATCGACGCTCCACGAGCCGGTCGCCACCGCATCGTCGAAGCTGCGCTTTTCGCGGATGTCCTGCTCCTTGAAGATCCAGTCGCCCATCAGGCGGCGCGACTCGCGCTTGCCGAGGACGAACGGGCAGGTCACCAGCTTGCGGTGCGCGTTCTCCGGACGCTTCTTGGCGTTGGAGAAGGCCCCGTAGATCGCCAGCAGCACGCGGTCGCGGATGTATTCGCCGCGGGTGAGGACGTCCTCCTTGAGTCCGAACTCCCAGTTCCAGTCGCCGCCGATGCGGGCAAGCCCGCAGGCGTAAGGCTCGGCCCAGGGCGCGGAGAACGGCACGTCGAAAGTCGCCTCGGCGCTCTGCCACATGAGGGACGAGCCGAGCGTCATGCGGTCGCCCTTCTCCGGCGCGTACGACTCGCCCGTCTCGTCCCGGCCCTCGCGGCCGATGCGGTAGTCCGCCCCCGCCCAGTAGCCGACCCAGCCGTCGCCCGTCGCGTCGCAGAAGAGCGGCGCACGGAACTCGACGACGCGGTTCCCCTTCACGTCCAGCGCCAGGACGGAGGCGATCTTCGCGCCGTCCTTCGTCACGCCGAAGGCGCGGTGGAAGTAGTGGCAGGACAGGTTCGCCTCGCGTTCGAGCAGCGCGATGCGGTCGGCGTCGGAGAACGCGTTCTCGGCGCGCATGTTCATGAACTTGCCGCGCAGCTCGTTGACGAGCGGATAGCGGATTTCGCCCGCGCTCCACACGCGCACCTCGCCCGAGGCGTTGCCGCCGGGCACGGGCCGGTCCTGGACGAGCGCGACCGCAAGCCCCGCGCGCGCCGCCGCCACGGCCGCGCAGCAGCCGGCCAGGCCGCCGCCGACGACGACGAAGTCGCAGCAGTTCGTCACCGCCGGCGCCTGGCCGACGGCCGTCAGCGTACCCGTCGGCGCCGCCTCGCCCTTCGTCAGCACGACGCCCGCGCACCGGCCGTCGAAGCCGTCCAGGTCGCGGAGCGCCACGCGCACCGGTCCCTGGGCGAGGGTCACGGCGCCGGCGCGCTCCCACGTCCAGTCCGTCGAACCCTCGCCGTGGACCGTCGCCAGGGCCTTGCCGCCGACCAGCACCTTGAAGCGCCCCGCGCCGTCCGTCCAGCGGCGCGTGCGCACGTAGACGTTCCAGTCGCCGGCCTCGGGCACCTCGACCGTCGCCGTGGCGTCGGGGACGGGCGAGCCGAGGCCGTGCGCCAGCAGATAGGGCGCACCCATCTCGTGCATGAACTGGACGTCCAGCTTCCAGCCGCCCTCGTCGAACCGGCCGGCGGGAATCTCCACGTCGCGCCCGAAGGCGAAGCCCGCGCCCCCCGCCGCCGCGCAGGCGAACAGCGCGAGCGCCGCCGTCAGGCGCCGCCCGGCGCCCGCCGGTCCGATGATGGTTTTCAGTCGATTCATGTCATTGGTGTTCATATTGCTCCTGAATGGATGGAATGGGGTTTTTCCGGGCGCCGTCACCGGCCGATGCGCACGCGCCGGCCCTCGATCGCATACCCGCCGGCGGCGAGGATGCGCAGCGCCTCGGGATAGGCGAGATGCTCCTGAACCTGGATGCGCGCGTGCAGGCTCTCGGGCGTATCGTCCTCAAGGACGGGCACGGCCTTCTGCACGATGATCGGGCCGGAATCCGTGCCCGCATCGACGAAATGAACCGTCACGCCGGCGACCTTGCAGCCGTAGTCCAGCGCCTGCGCCCAGCTGCGGACGCCGGGAAAGGCGGGCAGCAGGGCCGGATGGATGTTGAGCACGCGGTTCGGGAACGCCGCCAGGAGCTTGGGCTTGACGATGCGCATGAAGCCGGCGAGGACGACCGTATCGACGCCCGCGGCCTTCAGCAGCTCGATGCACCGGTCTTCGGCGGCGCCCTCAAGCTTCGTCCGGAACGGCGCACAGTCGAGATGCTGGCACGGGATGCCGTGCCGCTTCGCCCGGTCGAGTATCTTCGCGTCCGGAACGTCCGCCAGGACGAGCCGGATTTCCGCATCCAGCTCGCCCGCCGCGATCGCATCGACGATCGACTGCATATTCGAGCCGGCGCCCGAACCCAACACGCCCAGTTGCAGCCTGCCCATGGCCTTACCGCTTCACCGTGAACACGAGCCGGTAAGTCCCCGCGCCGGGCATATACTGCCCGTGCGGCCGCGCGCCCCAGCTGTTGTCGCCGCCGACGCCCATCTGCACGGCATCGACGTTGACCGTCAGCTCGTCCGCCGCCGTCAGCTCCCACTGATGCCCCTTGCCTTCGAGCATCGCCTGGGGATACGGCCAGACGTTGAAGCCGAACGGCGCGTTCACGGCCGTCACCGTGACGCCGCCGACCGTCAGACGGCGGCAGCCCGTCCGGTAGCCCTGCTCGCCCGGCTCGATGTAGTTGTCGGGATTGAGCCGGTCCTCGGGATAGACGATCGTGCCCGTCGCGGGGTCGGCGAGGCCGGAGACCAGGCCGACGGACGCGCGGTGGACGCCCAGCATCGCGCCCGCCGCACGGTCGGAGTAGTTCTCCCACGGACCCAGGCCGAAGTACTCAACCTTGTCCGCCTTCGGCATGGTGAAGGTGAGGCCCACACGCGGGACCGGGGGCATCCCCTCCGGCACGACCAGCGTCCAGTCAACGAGCACGGACCCGTCGGCCAGCTTCGAGGTCTTGAGGCTGCTCTTCACCCCCGGCGGCAGCTGCTGCCGCTCGGTCGCTTCCCGCCAGACCTTGCAGACCTCGGGCATCTTCCACCCGCGGTCGTTGTCGGTCGGCGCACGCCAGAAGTTGAACTTGAAGGACCCGTCGGCCGGACCGGTCTGGGCCTGGGGAAGCGTCGGCGGGACGAACGGCCGGGCGAAGCCGTCCCAGGCGCAGCAGCCGTCGTCGTCGTAGATCTTCAGGACGACCGAGTCGCCGGCGAAGCCCTTCAGCGCGAACTCCGCCGTCGCCCCCGGCCGCACCTCGCCGAGGTCGAACTCGCCCTTGGCCGTTGGCGCGCCGTTCGCGTCCAGCGCCTGCCAGACGCAGGTGCAGTCCTCCAGCGTCCGGAACAGGAAGTCGTTGCGGATCCGCACCCGACCGGTCGTGAAGTCAAAGTCCAGGCAGCGGACGTTCCGGTAGGCGTACTTCACCTCGTTGGCGCCCGGATGGGGATTGCGCAGCGCGTCGAAGAAGCCGTTGCAGTTGAAGTTGCCGTCGTTCGGCTTGTCGCCGAAGTCGCCGCCGTAGGCGAGCCACCGGCCGCGCGCGTCCGTCTTCCACAGCGCCTGGTCCGCAAAGTCCCAGATGAAGCCGCCCTGGAAGGACGGATACTTCTCCGCCAGCTCCCAGTACTCCCGCAGGCCGCCGTTCGAATTGCCCATCGCATGCGCGTACTCGCAGAGGACGAAAGGCTTCTTCGGACGGTTCGCGACGTACTTCTCGACCGCCGACGGCGGAGCGTACATGGACGCGTGAATGTCGGTGTTGTCGCCGTCGCCCGCAGGCTCGTAGTGGATCGGGCGCGTCGGGTCGATGGCCCGCATCGCCTGCTTGAGCGCGGTGAAGTTCTCGCCGTCGCCGCACTCGTTGCCCATCGACCAGTAGATGATCGACGGGTGGTTGCGCAGCGTCTGCACCATGCGCGTGCCGCGCTCCAGGAAGGACTGCCGGAAGTCCTCGCGACGCGCCAGCGACTCCTTCCCGTAGCCGTAGCCGTGCGACTCAAGGTTCGCCTCGCAGACCACCATCATGCCCTCGCGGTCGCAGAGGTCGTACCACGCCGGATCGTTCGGATAGTGGCAGGTGCGCACCGCGTTGACGTTGTGGGCCTTGAGCACCGCGAGGTCGCGCCGCATCCCGGCCTCGGTCACCGCATAGCCGGTCGCCGGCTCCATCTCGTGCCGGTTCGCGCCCTTGAAGAGGACGCGCTTGCCGTTCAGGTAGAGGACAGAGCCCTTGATCTCGACCTTGCGGAAGCCGAAGGTCACCGCACGGTAGTCGGTGCCGCCGAAGATCCACCAGCCCCACTTCTGCTCGATCGGCGTCATGTAGACGTAGGGAAATTCGCTCGACCAGAGCTTCACCTGGGGGACGTCGCGCTCCTTGAGGACGTTCCCCCGCTCGTCGCGGACGATGAACTTGCCGCTCTTGAGGTCGGCCGACAGCTGCGTCTCGACCACAAGGTCGAACGGCGCGTCCTTCCGCTCGGAGACGAGATAGACGTCACGGAAGATGCCGGAGAGGCGCCAGAAGTCCTGGTCTTCGAGGTACGTGCCGTCGCAGTGCTTGTAGACCTCGACCTCCAGCGTCTTCGCGCCGAAGACCCGGAGGTACGGCGTGAGGTCGAATTCGGCCGGCAGGCGGCTGTCCTCGGAATAGCCGACCTCCTTGCCGTTCACGCGCACGCGGAAGGCCGAC